>CAJOPP010000044.1 GCA_905236365.1 uncultured Lachnospiraceae bacterium | reverse complement strand
GGCATTTCTATCAAAAATAGAACCGTCTGGCTGCATTCCCGTTGATGTGAAAAAAATCTGATTTATCAATAACTCTATCATCAATGGCAGAAAAAAAACCAATGCCGTGCCACAAAAAGCCGTAAGTGCCCCGGCAATATAATAATTTCGATTATCTCCCCGAACAATGTGGAGCAGATCTATGTGCAAATTTCTGTTTTTTAAGCCGGAAAAACAATACGGTAACATCAGTAAAAAAAGACTAAGAATAGAAAACTGCTCGCCAATACGCGACCAAAAATTCAGCAAAAACGTTTCAGATACATCAATTTCCTCTCCTTTTATGTAATCAAGACTCAGCCAACAAGCAGTATTGATCAATCCGCATAACAATACGATTACAAACGCTATTTGAAAGCCGATCTGATGAATCATAATATAAAATTGTGTACGAAAATTTTTTAAAAACATTTTATATACTCCTCTGTAATGATATCAATACGATTAGTCTGTAATTCTACCATTTTATCGGAATGCATCCAATCAATCCCCACTATCATCTAATCAACATTCCTTTCACTAAAAGACCGTCATGGCATATTGCCATGACAGATTCTTCTTAATCAATACAGTGTTTAATTTGGGTATTCATAGGCTTATTTTGTGTACTTTTTATTCTTGAATTCAATCCTGTCTTATACGTTTCAAAATTGCCATTTTTGTCAACAATAAGATAACTGTATGTCTTTCCTTTTACACACTCATATGCAAACTTCCAATTTACCTTGTTAGTTTGACTATCGATCAATCTCATTTTGTTCGTATTCGTCACCGTAATCTCCATATTTAACTTTTTATACTTGTCATAATCTGTTGTCTTACCCTTTTTACATAGCTTCTTGATAGTAAACGAATATCCATCATAATAATCATTCGTGTATAGCTTAGAAGCATCATAATACTTAACTGGTGCCTCTTTCCAGACTGTGTCAGTACTTTTTTTTGCAGCCATTACAGAACTACCTGCAAGTAATACTGTTACTATTGATAAAGCAATCACATTCTTAAATTTTTTCATCTTTCTGTTTCTCCATTTCTTTTTTGATTATTTACACTCCTCCGAAAAAGTGGTATACTCTCACTAGTACTTTTTCATAAGTGCTACTTCCGGGCTCTGAGTGTTTGCGCAATTATCCTCAGAGTCCGCTTTTTATATAAAAACAATATCGTGACATCGATATTGGCTTTATATCATATGTTAGTAATAACACTTCTCTCTACGTTTAAATGACAAATATCATTATATCATTCCCCCCCAAAAAAAAACTCAACAAATCGAACAATCTTTCATAGTACATTTTGTTTATTTTTACCATCAAGTAAGCTCTTACTTCTATATCGTTCACAAAAAGTTGTCAAATCTTTTGCCGTGTCTGTTCTCACCCCTTTTCGCACAACAAATTGAGTATATCATCAAAATCTTACCGTTTCGTGACATTTTGCCTTACAATTCTGTAAGATAAGGAACAAAGAGTCACTTGCGACTCTTTCGCGCCCGAGCGATATTGCAAAGCAATTAACTTCTTCTCCGCGAGGTGCGCATCCCGCAGAGCTTTTTTACTTTATAGGAGACGAAGTTTCCTATAAACAAAAAAGCTACCTCCTGACAAAAATAGGAGATAGCCCATTCTAAAACTTGGTCTCAATGTCAACATATACTGATTAGAAACAGAATACTACCCATAACCGTTCACCCATCAGCCGCCTACACTTGCTGTGGTCGGCGTACCAACAACGTAGATTGTACCAGCACGGTAACCCGGAGCAATCATTATCCATCCTAAAGCTACGCCGTCTTACCCGTATAAAGCTGATAATACTTTCCTCTCTGTTCGATCAGCTCATCATGGGTTCCCTTCTCAATGATTCGCCCTCTTTCCAATACAATAATACAATCACTGTTCTTGACCGTTGACAAACGATGGGCAATAACAAAAGTAGTTCTTCCCTTCATCAGTTTATCCATTCCGTCCTGTACCAAACGCTCGGTACGGGTATCAATAGACGAAGTCGCTTCGTCTAAGATCAGTGCAGGCGGATTGGCAATGGTTGCCCTTGCAATGGCTAAGAGCTGGCGCTGTCCCTGACTTAAATTTGCTCCATCACCAGTCAACACGGTATCATATCCCTGAGGCAGAAGCATAATAAAATTATGAGCATTCGCAAGCTTTGCTGCTGCCTCTACCTCTTCGTCTGTCGCTTCAAGATTGCCGTAACGGATATTCTCTCTCACCGTATTCGTAAACAAATGAGTATCCTGTAATACGATTCCCAAAGAATGCCTGAGATCCGCTTTCTTAATCTTATTGACATTGATTCCATCATACCGGATCTTACCATCCTGTATATCATAGAACCGGTTGATGAGATTGGTGATCGTTGTCTTACCGGCACCGGTGGAACCAACAAATGCAATCTTCTGTCCCGGCTTGGCATGGAGTTTGACATCATGGAGTACCATTTTACTGTCATCATATCCAAAATCCACCCCATCAAACACAACCCCACCCTCTAACGGCTTATACTCAACCGATCCATCTGCCTGATGTTCATGTTTCCAAGCCCACTTACCGGTATGTTTCTTATCGCTTTCCACCAACTGTCCATTCTTTTCTTCTGCAACCACCAGTTTTACATAACCCTCATCCGTTTCCGGTTCTTCATCCAACAAACGGAATACCCGGTCGGCACCTGCAAGTGCCATGACAACAGCATTTAACTGCATACTGATCTGGTTGATTGGCATATTAAAACTCTTGTTAAAGTTTAGGAAACTGGCAAGAGTTCCCAACGTCAGATTTCCAACTCCACTCAATGCCAGAATACCTCCTACAATGGTACAGACCACGTAACTCATATTTCCAAGTTGTGCATTCATCGGTGCTAACATATTCGCATACTTATTGGCCTGATATGCGCTTTCAAACAGCTGGTCATTTAACTTGTTGAATTCCCGGATACTCTCTTCCTCATGACAGAATACTTTCACAACCTTCTGTCCGGACATCATCTCTTCAATGTAACCGTTTACAGCTCCGATATCTTTCTGCTGTTTTACAAAATAACTTCCCGACTGTCCTGCCACTTTTTTGGTAACAAACAACATGATGCTGACCATGACTAATGTCACCAGTGTAAGCGGAATATTTAACCGGATCATACAGATCAATACGGTAACAATCGTTACTGCACTATTCAACAGTTGCGGCATACTCTGGGATATCACCTGTCTTAAGGTATCAATATCATTCGTATAGATCGACATGATATCTCCATGGGAATGGGTATCAAAATATTTGATTGGCAATCCTTCCATGTGGGTAAACAATTCATTACGAAGATTACGCAAAGTTCCCTGAGTTACATTAACCATCAACCGGTTATATAGCCATGTAGAAAATACACCGACGGCATAGAACACTGCAACCCGACCGATTGCACCTGCCAGACCGGAAAAATCCGGGTTTTCACTTCCCAAAAGCGGGGTAATATATCCATCAATCAATGTCTGCATAAACAAAGTTCCCCTGGCATTGCTGATCACGCTTAGAAATATGCAGATAACAACAATGATTAAGTGTAACTTATAATATTTTCCCACATAACCGATGAGTCGCATTAAGACCTTGCCCGGATTCTCCACTGAAGGTTTCTGGCCACGTGGAACTCTTCCACCCGGACCTGCCTTGACTGGCCGGCTACTCTGTTTGTTATTTGATGTATTATTTGACATATCGTACTCCTTTCTGCATAGCCTGATTACTGATCAAAGTCTCCACTGCCACTCGTCTGGGATTCATAAATATCTTTATAAATCTCATTTTTCGCAAGCAATTCCTGGTGAGTTCCATATCCGTTGATTTCACCGTTTTCCATAACAATGATATGATCAGCACTTTCCACACTGGAGATTCTCTGTGCAATAATGATCTTGGTTGTTCCCGGAATCTCTTCTTGAAAGGCTCTTCTTATTCTGGCATCCGTTGCTGTATCCACTGCACTGGTGGAATCATCAAGAATCAGGATTTTTGGTTTTTTCAACAGTGCTCTTGCAATACAAAGTCTCTGTTTCTGTCCACCGGATACGTTGGTTCCCCCCTGTTCAATATAGGTATCATATCCATCCGGGAAACTTTCCACAAACTCATCTGCACAAGCAAGTTTACAGGCACGAATACATTCTTCCCTACTGGCATCCGGATTACCCCATCTTAAATTTTCCAGAATCGTACCGGAAAACAGTACATTTTTTTGTAATACAACTGCTACCTGATTCCGAAGTATTTCCATATCATAGGAACGAACATCCTTACCGCCTACCTTTACACTTCCCTCCGATACATCATAAATTCGACTGATCAGATTGGCCAAAGATGTTTTTGAACTACCGGTACCACCGATAATTCCTACAGTCTCACCGGAACGAATATCTAGATTAATGTCTTTTAATACCCACTTTTCTGCTCCCTCGTGATAACCAAATTTTACATGTTCAAAAATGATGCTTCCATCCGGTACTTCCATCTCAGGATTCTCCGGATTCGTCAAAGTGCTCTTTTCCTCCAATACTTCTGCAATACGCTTTGCACTGGCTGTACTCATAGAAATCATAACAAACACCATAGATAACATCATCAGACTCATTAAAATATTCATACAATATGTAAGAAGACTCATCAGCTGTCCGGTCTCAAGCTGAGACTGAACGATCAATTTGGCTCCTACCCATGAAATCAGCATAATGCAGGTATACACTGTTGCCATCATAATAGGTGCATTCAGAGAAATAATTTTCTCTGCTTTGACAAACATGTTATACAAATTGTTGCTTGCCTTTGTAAAACGCGCTCTCTCATAATCTTCTCTTACAAATGCCTTTACTACACGGATGGCAGAGACATTTTCCTGAACACTTTCATTGAGATCATCATATTTCGGAAATACCTGACCAAAATATCGGGTTGCAAAATGAATGATCACTGCAAGAATACTTGCCAAAATAATAACTGCGATCAAATAAATTGATGCCAGTCTTGCACTGATGAAAAAAGACATCGCCATAGCACAGATCAGACTGAAAAATGCACGGATACACATACGGAGCATCATCTGGTACGCATTTTGCAAATTGGTTACATCCGTTGTCATACGGGTTACCAGTCCTGCTGTTGAAAACTTGTCAATATTTGCAAAGGAAAAGGTCTGAATATTCTCATACATGCTTTTTCTCAAATTTCTTGCAAATCCTGCAGATGCACGAGCACCATACTTGCCCCCCATAATTCCTGCCATTAGTCCGATTGCCGCCGCAACCACCATAAAGACACCCGTCTTATAGATATGCTGAATATTTCCTACTTCCACACCGTTATCAATAATAGATGCCATCAGCAATGGAATGATCATTTCCATAATCACCTCTAACACCATAAAACATGGAGTGAGAATGGAATCTTTGCGGTATCCCTTTAATTGTTCCATTAATGTCTTTAACATATTGTCAATTCCTTCCTATATAAGATTATTCTGCACTCAACCGACCGTCCTTCTCTGTTTACCATTCAAGACTCGCTCGCGAGTCTTGGCGCGGGATTTGCGTCAGCTATGCTGACATATTTCATATGCAAATCCCTGCGCATCCT
>CAJOPP010000043.1 GCA_905236365.1 uncultured Lachnospiraceae bacterium | reverse complement strand
TTAAAGCACAAATCCCTGCTGTTACAGGTGGGGATTTTTTGATGGGTTAACCCGTGAATGGTAACAATTGTAACCTATTATGTTATTATTTTTTTGAGTTTTACTTGACATATTGTACAAAAAACGATAGAATTTAACTGTTGCACTTATGCCAAGTGCGTTGAAAATTTAATAAGGAGGTGCTCCTGTGGAATTAGGCTATTGGATAGCTTTTATCATTATTTTGATTGTTGCTATTGTTGCTACATGGTTTCTGGCACTTACGTATCGTAAGAGTATTGTAGAAAAGAAGAATGCAGCAGCGGAAGACAGAGCGAGAGAGATAATTGATGAAGCTGTAAAGAATGCTGAAGCTAAGAAAAAGGAAATTCTCCTAGAAGCAAAGGAAGAGTCGATTAAGACTAAGAATGATCTTGATAAAGAGATCAAGGATCGTCGGAATGAGATTCAGAAAATGGAGAAGCGTGTTCTTTCACGCGAAGAGAATCTGGATCGGAAGACAGAGGCAGTCGAGAAAAGAGAAGCGAACCTTGCAACTAGAGAACAGGCTTTGGAAAAGCAGAAAGTAAAAGTGGAAGAGCTTGAGTCAAAAAGACTACAGGAACTGGAGCGAGTCTCTGGATTAACCTCTGAACAGGCAAAAGAATATTTATTAAAGACTGTTGAAGATGAAGTAAAACATGAAACCGCAGTTCTGGTCAAAGAATTAGAGACCAGAGCAAAAGAAGAAGCAGGTAAAAAGGCTAAGGAATATGTTGTTACAGCAATTCAAAAATGTGCTGTAGATCATGTTGCCGAGACTACAATTTCTTTAGTACAATTACCAAATGATGAGATGAAAGGTAGAATTATCGGTCGTGAAGGACGTAATATACGTACTTTGGAGACGATGACAGGTGTTGACTTGATTATTGATGATACGCCGGAAGCTGTCATTTTATCTAGTTTTGATCCGGTAAGAAGAGAAGTGGCTAGAATTGCCCTTGAAAAATTGATTGTGGATGGAAGAATTCATCCTGCAAGAATTGAAGAAATGGTAGAAAAAGCTCAAAAGGAAGTAGAGCAAATGATGCGGGAAGAAGGAGAGAATGCTACCCTGGAGGTTGGTGTTCAAGGTCTTCATCCAGAACTTGTTAGATTACTTGGTAAAATGAAATATCGAACGAGTTATGGGCAGAATGCATTGAAACATTCGATTGAAGTAGCACAATTATGTGGTTTGTTGGCTGCTGAGATTGGTGTTGATGTTCGCATAGCTAAGCGGGCAGGTCTTTTACATGATATTGGTAAATCTGTGGATCATGAAATGGAAGGTTCTCATATTCAAATTGGTGTGGACTTATGTAGGAAATATAAGGAATCTGCTATTGTTATCAATGCAGTGGAAGCACATCATGGTGATGTAGAACCGGAGTCATTAATTGCATGTATTGTGCAAGCAGCAGATACGATTTCTGCAGCTCGTCCAGGTGCAAGACGTGAGACATTGGAGACATACACCACAAGATTAAAGCAGTTGGAAGATATTGCTAATAGCTTTAAGGGTGTAGATAAAACTTTTGCTATTCAGGCAGGTAGAGAGATTCGTATTATGGTTGTTCCAGAGCAGGTAAATGATGCTGACATGGTACTTTTAGCCAGAGATATTTCAAAACAGATTGAAAGTGAGTTAGAATATCCTGGACAGATTAAGGTTAACTTAATTCGTGAGTCACGTGTTACGGATTATGCCAAATAAACGAAAAAGCAATTTGCTATGAAAGAATTCAGAACCCAAACCTATATGGCTTGGGTTCTTTTTTTATACCATCGTTCATATATTAAAGATAGTAGCCGAAAAATCGGTTTCATGTTTATTATAAAGTCGAAAGATGAATCTTATTGTGATAATTTGGTGTGTTTTTTTGAAAGATTCGTGATTAAGTTAAAAAAGGGGATAATTGAAGATTATATGGGAAGAAGGAAAGAGCCTAACAAAATTTTATTGTATACATTTTTTCCGGTTTTATTGGGAGTGGTTCTGGGAACGGTCATTTATTTAACATGTATTGATTGTATTAAAGGAAGTTATGCAGGACAGGGATTGGAGGATTATAAGATTGGAGCAGTTATGGATTTACCATTATGGAAATTGTCGTTATATATTTTAAAAAGAAGAGGATGTCAGATTATTTTATTTGTATTGTTGACAATACTTGTATCGTATCCAATTACATCGTTTTTATACAATTTTTTGTTTGGACTGAGCTATGGTATGATCACAAGTAGTCTTTTGATTCAGTTTGGATTCAACGGAATATTGTATAGTTTTTTTTGCTTTTTTCCACATTATTTATTATATGGTTTTGGAATTTTTCTTGCTGGAAAATGGTTTTTAATAGGCGCACAAAAAAAGAACATGTGCTATGGTAATGGAAATACATTGCAATATTTGACGAAGGTTTTTATGATCTTTCTTCTGATTTTTTTTGCATTTTTTTGGGAAATAAAATACCAAAAAAATTTTTTGATGAAAATTTTTCAACATATAGTGTAATGAATATTATGTAAATACCCCATTTTGTAGAAATTCCCCTTAAAGCCTTTGTTTATAAGGATTCTTGAAAAAATAATGTTTGATTTTATGTAAATTAGACCTTATAATAGAGTTAATAATTACATTGAATGAGGGGTTAGAGAATGTTACAAAAGATTGATGCGTTTGTGGAATATTTAGAAAATATAAAACGGGCAAGTAAGAATACAATTGCATCTTATAAAAGAGATCTGCTAAAGCTGACTCATTTTTTAACGGAGAATGACTGCAGGTCATGGGAACAGGTTACGGGAACTAATCTTAATTCATATATATTAATGATTGAGAAACAGGGATTGTCTTCTGCTACTGTATCAAGAAATATCGCATCAATAAAAGCATTCTTTTTGTTTTTGTTAAAACAGGGGGTAATTACTGAAGATCCTAGTGAATCTTTAAAACCGCCTAAGATTGAAAAAAAGACACCGGTTATATTGTCGGTTGAGGAAGTGAATCTTTTACTAGAACAACCGGCCGGGTCATCGCCGAAGGATATTCGGGATAAAGCAATGTTGGAATTGCTTTATGCTACCGGTATCAGGGTTTCGGAATTGATTGCTTTAAAAACGCAGGATATTAATTTATCTATGAATTATATACACTGTCATGACAGCAATGATAAAGAACGGGTGATTCCGTTCACAAATGAGACAAAAGCTGCCTTGGATAATTATCTCTCAAATGCCAGACAAGCATTGTGTCAGGAAAATCAAGAATATCTTTTTACAAATTGTCAAGGGACACCGATGACGCGACAAGGCTTTTGGAAAATAATAAAATATTATTCTTCAAAAGCAGGAATAAAAAAAGATATTACACCACATACGATTCGACATTCTTTTGCGATGCATTTGGTGAATAATGGAGCAGATCTTAAATCGGTACAAGAAATGTTAGGACATTCTGATATTTCTACAACACAGATTTATGTAAAAACGAATGCTGATACCAAGTTGAAAGAAGTATATGAGAAGGCACATCCCAGGGCAAATGTATCGTGATTGTTTTCTTGGTAAATGAAGAATATGGATGAAAAGGACTATGTTACGATATAGTTCTTTTTTGTTATTGCGGATAGTAATCATTTGTTACAGTTTACCCTTGAGCTGTCTGCACTTGTTACGGGCGGCGTATCAACAACGTAAATTATACCGACATCGGGCACATTGGAATGCGAAGCTGTGCCCGATGCGTAACAGTGAAACTTTAGGCTGAACCGTATCAATCATTTTATAAAAATGTAGAATTTGCAGAAATCATGTTGCAAAAATACCTAAAAATAATTAAAATAATATGTAATATGAAAAATGAGCATTGCGGCGGGTCAAGCTTGCTTGAACCGACATAATGCGAAAAAAACATGGAGACGCAAGTCGACATGAAAACAATAAAGGATAAGGATGTTGAGATGAAAAAATATAGACGAAGCAAACATATAATGGCAATTGGAATGACCACAGTTACCGTAGCTTTTATAAGCCTTTTTTTATTTGGAAATAAGTCATATGCGTCATGGATAGAGACGGAAAATGGAACCAAATATGAGTTAGAGAATGGCGAATATGCAACCGGATTTTCAGAGATTGATGGCAATCGATATTATTTCAATGATGATGGGTATCTGCAGACCGGAAAATTTTATGTAGAAGCGGAAGATGCTTATTACTATGCGAATAAACGAGGTATTATTCAGACAGGAACAATCAAGACGAAGAAGGTTTTCTATGTGGCGGATGAAGCAGGAAAGTTGCAATCTGGCTTTGTAGAATATGAGAATAATCGGTATTATTTTGGAAAAGGTGTTAATTTGATGACAGGGTGGTTCCAGGTGGACGGCAATTGGTATTATGCAGATGATCAAGGCGTTATTATGACGGGTTTTCTTACACTGGATGGATATCGGTATTATCTGAATGAAGATGGGGTGCGGATTAGCGATGCAGCAATGGAGATTGATGGCAACACTTATATTTTTAATGCAGATGGAAGTGTTGATGAGAATGCAACAACGTTATATCCAATTTATCAGTATATTTCACAGAAAAGAAAGGCTGATAATTTACAGGATATTTTGATGAATTCCAAAGTCCAGGCTTGTGCGATTTTGAGAGCTTCAGACTTAGTGAATGGTTATGCTGTGGGAGAAGAGACGTCGATTGAAAGATTGTTAAAGAATCGTGGCGTGAAGTGTTCAGGAGGATATGAGTTTTCTTATGGTGGAGTAGAAGAATATGGGATTGATAAACTACTCTCGGACATGGAAAAAGATTTAAACCTGACAAATGTACTTTGTAAACAGACAGTTACAGAGGTTGGATTAGGATTTTACGAAAAAGATAATATTTTTTATTATGATATTATTTTTATAACTGCTGATTAAATGTTACAAAGGGATGTATGGTGAAAGGGGAGAGTGCATATGAAGCAAATAGGAAAAAATTATTACTATAATGTGAAAAAAGTAACCATTTTATTATTATTTGTTTTGATTGTTATACCGCATGGAACGGCTGAGGCGAAGTGGGTTAAGACGGGTAAAGGCTATCGCTATACAAAGAATTCTGCAGGTACAAAATATTATAAAAGTCAATGGGTCAAGATTAAGGGAAAATATTATTATTTTGACAAGAATGGTTATCGAAAAACGGGGTGGCTGACCTATAATGGGAAGAAATATTACTTGAATCAATCGGGAGTCCGGGTAACGGGTTTTAAGACTATCAAAAAGAAAAGATATTATTTTAATAAAAAAGGTGTAATGATTACCGGTTGGCTAAAATATAAAAATAATTATTATTATCTGAATAGTGATGGCATTGTGCAGACTGGATTGCAGTCGCTTGGTCAGTATATTTATTATTTTGAAGGTAATGGAAAACGAGTCTCCGGTGCGAATGTCGTCCTTGGTAATCTGACTTATTATTTTGCAAGCAATGGAACATTGCAATATACGGGAACAGAAGAAGAACAGGCGGCAAAATATATTAATATTCGTCGAATTCTGCAGGGATATGAGCCGTTTAACTATTATACATATTCGAATTTATCTTATGCAGCTACTTTGCGTGCAAAAGAACTGAGTGTGAATCAATCGCATGTCAGACCGGATGGAACGCAATATAGTACTGTTTTGAAAGAATATCCGGTTGCTGCATATTGGAGTGGAGAATGTATTCTTTGGGGTAGGCAAAAGAGTGGAACTTCTGTTGCAGCTAGTTGGTTCTCTGATAATAACAGTAGTATTTTGTTACAGCAAAAAGCGAATGGTATCGCTATTGCCAAGTATTTGGATAGCACAGGATGTGAATATTGGGATGCAATTATAATTCAGTCAGAATAAAGAAAATATAAAAGTAAACAAAAAGATATAATGATGTTGGGGGCGAAGCTATGCTAACAATGTATATTCGTCAAGTAGTTTATACAGTATAGAATTGGAACATAACCCAAAATGCATAGGTTTAACCTTGACATCATATCATAAAAAAGCAGGGCAGTGATGTAATATAAAAAGAAGGAAAATGAATTCGTATAGAATGGAATTCGTTTTCCTTCTTTGTTTTTTTCTTCTTTATTTTTTATAGAAACGGGAGATGCCATCCATTGTAGCAGTCATATTGAGTAATAAAGCGTCTAAAATAGTGATAGCAGACATGGCTTCGACTACAACAACTGCACGGGGTACTACAATCGGATCATGGCGTCCCTTTATGGAGATTTCAATCTCTTCATTGTCTTTGTTAACAGTAGTTTGCTGTTTTAATATAGAAGGAGTCGCCTTAAAGGAAGCACGGAGTATAATATCGGTACCATCACTCATGCCACCGAGAATACCGCCGGCATGATTTGTTTTTTTAGTAATATTTTTTTGATCATCCAGACAGAATTCGTCGTTATCCAGAGATCCGGTCATTCGAGAAACCTCTTTTCCATCTCCAATCTCTACACATTTGACAGCTCCGATTGACATGATTGCTTTTGCAAGATTTGCATCAAGTTTTTCGAAAACGGTATCGCCAATTCCTGCGGGTACACCTTTGATTATGGCTTCCACACATCCTCCAACGGAATCGTGTTCTTTTGTCATTTGAACAATATAATCTCCGGCTTCTTTTGCGGCATCTGCGTCTGGCATATATAGTTTATTGTTGTAAATCTCCTTTTCATTGAATTTGGAATAATCAATTGAAATATGTCCAATGGATTTGGTATAGGTTAAAAAGGAGATTCCTAATTGGTTCAAGATTTTAATCGCAACAGCTCCGGCTGCAACACGTGCAATAGTCTCTCTGGCGGAAGAACGTCCACCACCACGGTAGTCACGAAAACCGTATTTGGAATCAAAAGTATAGTCTGCATGTCCTGGACGATAGTAAGATGCAATCTCACTATAATCCTTTGACTGCTGAGATTTGTTGTAAACGATCATGGAAATCGGTGTACCGGTAGTTCGACCATCAAATACACCGGATAAGATTTCAACTGTGTCATCTTCACTCCGGGGAGTAGAGTATATGGATTGTCCGGGTTTTCTTCTGTTTAAAAAAGGTTGTATATCGGATTCATTGAGTGTGAGTCCTGCCGGACATCCGTCGATTACGACGCCAATTGCTGTGCCATGAGATTCTCCCCATGTTGATATTCTGAAAATTGTGCCTAATGTTGATCCTGCCATTGTGTTTCTCCTTATCTGATAGAAATACTTTTAGAAAATAAATTGTAACTGTTCAGGTAGCATTTCGCATTTACTGCGAGATGCGTACGAAAATGTATATTATACCATACGACAGGCATACTGGAATGTGTGTAAGCACCAAGCCTGTCGCGTATCTATGAAGCATAGCTGAATAGATACAATAAATTATCGTTATCATATCATGTAAAAACTATTTTTTCAATGGTTGTTAAAACAAGTTGCCCGGTATGGACAACATATACCACACTCGGTGGCGTACGTCTGAACAGTAACCTTTATCATATCGGCTTTTAGTTGACAGAAAATAAATATGATAGTATAGTCAAACTATTCGGTTAACAAATTGACATTAAGTCAGAGATAATTGTGTACGGTTAGGAAGGAGCAGAAAATGAGAGAGAAAAAAGTTTTTTTTAAGAGAATATTACCGGTTATTCTGGTGCTGATTCTTGCGGTGACAGGAGTTCCCGCAAATGCCTTAAGAGGGATTACGGATAATGAAGTAGCAGCAATATCAATTGTGTCTGCCGCCTCGGTAGCAGAAAAAAATGGATTGACAGATGAAGTAACAGATGGAACGATTCTCCATGCATGGTGCTGGTCATTTAATACAATAAAAGAAAATATGAAAGACATTGCATCGGCAGGATATACAGCAGTACAGACTTCACCGGCCAATCATGTAAATGAATCAAATAAAGGTATGCATTTGGATGGTGACGGTAACTGGTGGTGGCAATATCAGCCGACAGATTGGAAGATTGGAAATTATCAGATGGGAACCAGAGATGATTTTATCGAAATGTGCAATGAAGCTCACAAATATGGTGTGAAAGTAATTGTAGATGTTGTTCCGAATCATACAACACCGGCTCTTGATCGTGTTTCTCAGGAGTTAATAAATGCTGCAGGCGGAAAGGATAATTTGTATCATGCAAACGGATTTAATAACATTACAAATTATTCAGATCGTTATCAGTGTACGACAGGGGAAATGGGCGGATTACCGTCTGTAAATACAGAGAACAAAGGATTTCAGAAATATTTCTTACAGTATATCAATGACCTGATTGCCTGCGGTTGCGATGGGTTTCGTTATGACACAGCGAAACATATTGGGGTTCCGGGCGATCCTACGGATTCAAACAGTGAGGAAAATGATTTTTGGCCTGTTGTAACCGGAGAAAAATCTGTGGATGGTGTTTCACTGTCAAATAAAGACAATCTTTTTATTTATGGTGAAATTCTTCAGGATAATGGAATTCCTTATGGCGAATATGCAAAGTATATGCGAATGACAGCCAGTAGCTATGGTTCTAAATTAAGAGGACAGATTAAGAATAATAATTTTTCGGTTGATTCTATCATGGATTGGAATCATTCGGAATATGACAGACTGGTTACATGGGTAGAATCACATGATACCTATTGTAATGAACATGAGTCTGCATTCCTGACAGATGAGCAGATCCGCCTTGCATGGGCTGTGATCGCAGCAAGAGAGAATGGCACACCTTTGTTTTATAATCGTCCGGATGGATCAAATGGTTCTGTGGGCAATTATTGGGGAAACAATGTTTTGGGTGCAAAAGGAAATGATCAGTTTAAAGCACCGGAAGTGGTAGCGGTTAATTTCTTTCGAAATGCAATGACCGGTGAGAATGAAATGCTTCGAAATCCTAACGGTAATTCAAAAATCCTGCAAATTGACAGAGGTTCAAAAGGAACGTGTATTATTAATTTAGATGAAAAAACGACTCTTACAAATGTTACCACTTCTCTGGAGGATGGAAGTTATACAGATCAGGTTTCCGGAAGAATTTTTACAGTATCGGATGGTAAGCTTTCCGGACAGTTAGATGCCAGAAAAGTAGCAGTAATTTATAATTCTGACAGAGAAGAATTAGCAATCACACCGGTAACGGGATTCAATACTTTTCAAGATACACTACAGGTAAAATTAACTGCAAGGAATTTAATAAATGCAACATATACAACTTCTGAAAATGTGACGGGTTCTTTTGAAAGTGGAGATACAATTACAATAGGTGCAAATTCCCAATATGGAGATACGGTAACAGTTACTTTGAAGGCAACTGGTAAGAATGGAGAGATAACAGTATCAGAGAACTTTAAAAAACAGAAAAGTGTTATTGATGGCAGTTATGATATTTATGCAAAACGACCTTCTGAATGGGAAAATATTCTTTACTGTTATGCATATCAGAGTGATGGAACGCAGAATGCAAGTTGGCCGGGAATTAAGATGGATGCTTTGGGAGATGATATTTACGGGTATAATCTTCCGGATGGCTGGAAAACTGCAAAAGTGATTTTTAGTGATGGTATACATCAGATGCCAGCAAGTTATGAACCGGGATTTGACTATAATGAAGGAACATCGATGTTATTTTCGGATGGTGCATTTACAGAATTAGATGAAATTCAAAAGAACGAAGAGAAGGCAGTGGACGACCTTGTTCTTTTGAATGATGATAATGTTTTCTTGGAAACAGAAAATTTTGTTTTTAACGGACAGGCTAAGGAACCTGTTGTAACAGTGAAGAATAATGAAATAATACTTGCTGTAGGGGTAGATTATGATGTCTCTTATCGGAATAACATCAATGCCGGTAATAAAGAAGCAGAAAATGCACCGACTGTGACGGTATCGGGTAAAGGAAGTTATACCGGAACAGTAGAAAAATCCTTTACAATTAATCAAGCTAATAGTCCAACGGGGGCACCTGCGTCTTCGATTAGTGCCGGGCAGGAGGATGTCAGAGTAGGTGATATCGGTTTAAATGCAAACTGGCAGTGGAATGCATTGGATGCAGAAAAAGAGCTGATCAGTGGAGAGACGGTGAACGCAACAGCAATTTATACAGGAAATGATGTTGATAATTATATTATTAAGAGTGTGATTGTTGAAATAACAAAACCAGAGGCAGACTCTTTGTCAGAAGAGACGAAAAAATCAGAAAACAGTAACACTAACCAAAATGGTTCGGGTGACGGGAAAGAAAACGAAAGCACTTCAGGAGAAGTGAATGGAACGGAAAATAATAGCACAAGCGAAATCGGAATTGGTTCAGACAAGGAGAACGGAACGGAAAGCAATAGTACAAGTGAAATCGGAATTGGTTCAGATGAGGAGAACGGAACGAAAGGCATCACAAGTGAAACCGGAATCGGTTCGGGTAAGGAGAACGGAACGGAAAGC
>CAJOPP010000042.1 GCA_905236365.1 uncultured Lachnospiraceae bacterium | reverse complement strand
TCTTCCGACGCCTCTTCTCCTGTTGTTTCTTCATTTTCAGACTTCATCTCATAAAGCGTCGGTAATATATCAGACTTACAAAGTCCAAGCACCAACGTACCATCTTTAATACGATTTCGTACTGTATCATGTGAAATATTATTCTTATTCATCCACAAATACTCGCTCAACGATTGGAAATATTCCATTGTTGCAACGGTCTGCTCATTGTTCACCTGAAAAGAAAGTGCCTGGTCCCCATTTTCCCCAAACAAATCTGCATAAGATGCCAAAAACATTGTATTAATATAGGGATCTGCAACATCCCATCGAAAAATTGCCTTGGTAGATCCGGTATCTTCATATTCATCTAAAAACGCTAAAATATCATCAATGGAAGCCGGTGCATTTTCTAAAAGATTGGCATCATAAACAAGACAATAGGTATCAAAATAAATCGGATATCCATATTGTTGATTCTGGTATGTGAACGCTTTCTTAGCTACTTCAGGATAATTTTCTTTCCAAAATGCATCATCCAGCCAGCTATTAACTTCTGCCATCCCGCTATTTCTTGCAAGCTCTAACTGATCATTTCCCACCAGATAGAGATCCGGTCCTGCTCCATTCTGATTTGCCTGATTCATATCTGAAAAAAAATTGACACCATCGTAATATACCAAATTCACCTTCACCGCATATTCTTTTTCAAACTGCTGTGCCATCTTTTCCAGCCATGCACCGTCAGAATCACTGGTGTACCAGCAGGTCAATGTATCCCCATTTCCCTGTTTTTTCCACTCTTTCATCAAATTCTCATAACTTACAGGTGCATCTGCTTTCTCTTGCATTTCTTCAGAAGCTTCTTCCTGCTTTCCGCAACCGGTCAGCAACAGGAGTAATTCTGTCATCACAAACAATATCAAAAACATATGATTGCAAAAACGACGGAATAAGTTGCAATCATATCTTATATATAAATCATAACATTTACTGCGTAACTTCATTTATACACTTCCTGTTCTCTCAAAACAAAGGCTCCTTTAAAATAGCAGTTCCAACACCCTTTTCAGTAAAGAACTCCAGTAACAGACAATGTTCTACACGACCATCTAATACATGGACTCTGGAAACTCCATTTTCAATCGCATCAATACAATTGGTAAGCTTCGGAAGCATACCACCACCGACAACCCCTTTTTCAATAAAGGATTTGGCTTCCTTAATATCCATTTCTGAAATCAGGGTATCTCTATCTGTCGGATCAATAAATACTCCTTCAATATCTGTCAGGAATACTAATTTTTCTGCAGAAACTGCTTTTGCTACTGCACAGGCAGCATCGTCTGCATTGATATTGTAGCTTTCAAAATCTTCCGACAAACCAATCGGTGCAATTACCGGAATAAAATCATTATCAATCAGAGTATCTAAAATTGCACTATTTACGCTCTTCACTTCCCCTACATAACCGATATCTTTCCCTCCCGGAAAACGCTTTGTTACTGTCATCAGACCAGCATCTTTTCCACTGATTCCAACAGCATTCAGCCCAAGCTTCTGCATCATCTGTACAAGTCCTTTATTCACCTTGGACAAAACCATTTCTGCGATTTCCATTGTCTCTGCATCTGTTACACGAAGTCCATTGATAAACTCAGGCTCTTTTCCAATCATTTCTACCCATTTGCTGATCTCTTTTCCACCACCATGTACAATGATCGGTTTTAATCCAATTAATTTTAGCAACGCTACATCTTTTATCACATTGTACTTTAAATCTTCATCTAACATGGCACTTCCACCATACTTTACAACGATCTTCTTGCCATTAAACTTCTGTATGTATGGCAATGCCTCAATCAACGTCTGTGCTTTTGCAATTACCTGTTCCATATTATTATTCTTATTAATCATTTTTTATCCTTTCTGCATAACAATGCTTACCCTTAAACAGGAAAAAATCCAGTTTCCTATTATAACACTCTTTTTTCCCAATGTATAGAAGATTTTTATCAATTCCTATTTGTAGGGGAGACGGACGCTTCGAAAGTTGGTAGAAAACCGGACGCAGGCAACTTTCGAAGCTGTTTCCTGGCAAACTGCATAGGCAACTTTTGAAGGGAGCGAGAGCGTGTTTTCGAAGAACAGGATTGTACCACACAGAACCCTCACCACCTAAAACAAACCAAACTCGCTGCATAAC
>CAJOPP010000041.1 GCA_905236365.1 uncultured Lachnospiraceae bacterium | reverse complement strand
TTTTCTTGCAAAACTTGTTCGTAAAAAATATTTAAAACTCTGTAGAAATGGTAAGATATATACTTACAAGATCTTAATTTCTGAGAGAGATTATAAGCAGAAATTATACAAACATCATATTAGTTTCTGGAATCAGAATGATATTGGTAAATTTGTGACTGAGATGTTTGATAATGGAGATCTGACGAAAGAGGATATTCAGAAATTGAGAGATAAGATCGAAGATCTATAAGGATTAGACTGGTTCAATTGTTTGATAAAATGTTTTGCGGGCGATTGAGGTATGATAGATATAATGAAGTAATAAGTAAGGCAGGCATGGATTACATGTCTGCCTTACTTTTGCAATACATGATCGGAAAGTAGCTGACTATGTGGAACGTGTTATTGAGATTAGAGATGAAATGATAGAGAAAGATTACCGACTAGGCTCGTACCTCGCCAAGGTCTCAGGCATCGTTAAGTGTCGGCGTTTGCAGATAGTTTTTGAGAGTGTGGTATTCGCTTGTTTTTTGTCTCTATATATGGTATATTTAAATATAAGATAATTTGGATAAAACATTGTTCTCGCTATGCTACGATTTTGCTTATAGTAGCAATTGTTATGTACACGGAGGTACGTTATGTTATCAGAAAATGTTTTTTATTTAGCCTGTTATTCGGCCGCATTTTTAATAAGCTTTACATGTCTTATATATACCTTGCTTCAGAAGAGAACGGATAAGCTTCAGAATAAGGTATATATAATGATGCTCGTTATTGTTACATTGAATACCGTTTCGGTTTCGATGTCGGCGTTAGTTAAGCCATATCTTGCTGAGTCATCAGCGTGCAGATTGTTATCTCATATCGGTTATTATACATATTTTCTTTTTCATACGGCATTATGTCCTACATTTTTTCTCTATGTTGAGTGTGTTGCAGGGGTAAGGCATACAAGGATGAGATGCTTTCTTTCTTCACTTATTTTTATCGTGACTGAGATTGCCGTAATTCTTAACCCTTTTTTCCATTGGGTATATTATTATGACACCAACTATGTATTTACCAGAAACTGGGCAGAGAATGGTATCTATATTGCAGCTGCTATCTATTTTATATTAGCTATGGCAAGACTTCTGTTTTCATGGAAGGCAGTTAATGCAAAGAGAAGGTTTGCATTACTTTACTTTTTTGTAATTGTTCTTGTCGGAGTTGGTATTCAATTTATTAATATTAAGATTAAGGCTGAGTTGTTCGCAGAAGCGCTGGCACTCATGGGAGTGATGCTTGCAGTGGAGGCAGAGGATGACCTTGTGAATGTGGATACCGGATTCTACAATCGCAAGGCACTTAAGATGGATGTGAACGGTTATATTGTTAATAACATAGAGTTCGAAATTATCTGTATTAAGGTCACTAATGTTGATATTATACAGAAAGTTACCGGCTCAGTTAATGTAGATATACTGGCAGAGATTCTTTCTGATTATTTTCAGACAATAGTTCCAAGATATTATATATATCAGACCAATCCGGAGACATTTGTTATGACATTGATGGATAAGGGAACAGAAGATGGAGAGACAGTGGCCAGAAGGATTAGTGAGCGGTTTGATAAAGCATGGGATTGCGGTATGGTGGATATCATGTTGAATGCTGTAGTTATGTATGTTAAGGTTCCTTCAGAGCTTAATAACACTATGGATTTGTTTTATATGGCAGACGGTGTTGCACCGAGTGACGATGGTGGTAAGGTGCTTACAGGAAAAGACCTTGAATATATAATAAGACGTGGGGAGATTGAGAATGCTATCATCAGGGGCATAGAGCAGAATAGCTTTGAGGTATATTATCAGCCGACTTATCATTTGGACGGATTGAAAATCTATGGGGCAGAAGCACTTATAAGGTTGAATGACAGCGTTATGGGAATGTTATATCCTGATGAGTTCATTCCTGTGGCTGAACATGTGGGAATGGTAAGTGCAATTGATGATTTTGTGTTAAAACAGGTGTGTGCGTTTCTTGAAAGTGGAATTCCGAGAAAGTGCGGTATGAACTGTATCAATGTCAATTTGTCGGTAGTCGAGTGTCTTCAACCCGGATTTGTGAAGCATATATGTAAGATCGTAGAGGGATATAAAATAGAGAAATCATGGATTGATTTTGAAATTACGGAATCGGTTGCAGCAAGTGATTATGCAATGCTGAGTGAGGTCGTAAAGAGTCTCAAGAGTTATGGTTTTAAATTTGCAATGGATGATTATGGAACGGGGTATTCTAATATGCAGTCAATCTTCTCCATTGATTTCGATGTGGTTAAGATTGACAAGAGTATTCTCTGGGGAGCGGGGAAGAATCAGCTTGGAAAAATTATACTTGGCAACTCGGTGAGAATGATCCGTCAGATGGGCAAAAAGATTCTTGTTGAAGGTGTGGAGACGCAGGAACAGGTAGATATGCTTAGGGAACTCTATGTGGACTACCTTCAGGGATATTATTTTTCTAAGCCGATACCTAAGAATGATTTTATTGAATATTTAGTCAGTGGGTGAGCTGATGGGGACGGTTCTTTTTGACTCACAGGCGGTTACAGTTCAGCTTACAGCCAATTGATAAATAGCCGGCTTATGCAGTCCTCATTCATGGGCGAAGAGATGAAGAGCTATGACAGGAAGATTTTTCTGCATAGCTCTTCTTTATTTTTCTTGCAGATCAGATAGCTGTTGATAACAGGAGTTTCCAGATCATTTAAAGGGATTGCCCGGAGTTTTTTGGCACGAAGATAGGGAACTGCAGTATTCGTAGGTAAAAACGTATAACTCTCTTTTGCAAATAAAAACGGAATGATTTTGGAACAATCATCGATTTCCAAAGAAAACTGATGGTACTTTGGAAAAAGATTCCGAATGAATTGTCCTACCTCCTGCAGGGCATAGTTACACATCAGATAATTTTCTTTGCTCAGCTCCTGTTCGGTGATTCCGTCCTCATACTTCAAGTTGTCATAAGCAGTTACCAGAATTAAGGAATCCTGTTTATAAAGTTCACAGTGAAAGGTCGATCTCTTCAAAGGTAAATAGGTAAAGATGACATCGAAGATGTCATTTCGCAGCTGCTCAATCAAGTGATTGGACAATCCGATAGTGATCTTTAGGGAATCCTCCGGATGGTATTGGTGATGTGTCAGAATGATTGGAGCAAGATGCCCCGAATAAATGGAATCTGCACAGCCGATTCGAAGATTGTTTTCAAACTTGTGCGAGTTGCTGAGCTGGGAAAGGGAACTGTCGGTGAGAGCGACCACTTTGGCTGCATAGTCCTTAAATCGTTCGCCTGCGTTCGTAAGTTCTACACTCCGGTTTGTTCTGCTAAAAAGAGTGATATTGAGTTCCTTTTCAAGCTCATTGATTCTGTTCGTGACGGTAGATTGTGCTACAAAAAGCCGGTTGGCGGTCTGTGTGTAATTTCTTGTTTCAGCAAGAATGAGAAAAGTGTGTAGGGTTTCTATGTCCATATGGATACCTCCGATTATCAGAAAAATCGATTATTATTATCATAATTATCTATTTTACATATAATAACATGTAACCTATAATAAATGCAAGGTAACTTTTTAGATAGCATTTCGCTTAGTTGTTCACGTAGCGGTACTAAATTCGCCGCTTTTTGGCGGCTCATTAGCAAGAAAAAAGATAAGGGAGGAAATGAGTATGCAGGAAATAAGATTAAGCACAAAGACGAACAAACTGGAGCAGGACCCTTATACATATACCCTGCAGGATGCAGAACATCCGGAGCTTTTCAGAGAGATGTTTCCATATACGGAGGTACCGAAGATAGCATTCAACTATCGGAGAGTTCCTGAAAACATGCCGAACGACATCTTTATGACGGATACCACTTTCAGGGACGGGCAGCAGTCCAGAGCACCTTATACAACAGAGCAAATGGTGAACATTTATAAGATGCTCCATGAATTGGGCGGACCGAATGGTATGATCAGACAGACTGAATTTTTTGTGTACTCAAAAAAAGACCGCCTTGCACTTGAAAAGTGTATGGAACTCGGATATGAATTTCCAGAGCCGACAACCTGGATCAGAGCGAACAAAAAGGATTTTGAACTGGTGAAATCCATTGGTGTAAAGGAAACCGGAATTTTGGTCAGTTGTTCGGATTACCATATTTATCAGAAGATGGGCCTGACCAGAAAGCAGGCACTTGAAAAGTATCTTGCAGTTGTGTCAGAGTGTATCGAGGCAGGGCTCAGACCAAGATGTCATTTTGAAGATATCACCAGGGCCGATTTTTATGGGTTTGTAGTGCCGTTTGCAAAATGTCTGATGGAGATGTCGGCAGACAGTGGCATTCCGATTAAGATACGTGCCTGCGATACCATGGGATTTGGTGTTCCGTATTCGGGAGCGTCTATGCCGCGAAGTGTATCGGGAATCATCTACGGTCTGCAGCATTATGCAGGTGTACCTTCTGAAATGCTGGAGTGGCATGGGCACAATGATTTTTACAAAGGGGTTGTAAATGCTACCACCGCATGGATGTATGGTGCGAGTGCGGTAAACTGTTCGCTGCTTGGAATCGGGGAGAGAACCGGTAATGTGCCGCTGGAAGCTATGGTGATTGAGTATGCATCTTTGCGTGGACACCTGAATGGAATGAATACAAAGGTCATTACCGAAATAGCGGAATATATCAGCAGGGAAACCGGTTATGATATTCCGCCGATGACGCCGTTTGTGGGAGAAAACTTTAATCTGACCAGAGCAGGCATCCATGCAGACGGAATGCTCAAAAACCATGAAATTTATAATGTTTTTGATACCGAGGTTCTGCTTGACAGACCGCCGAAGGTATCGGTTACGAACACATCCGGCATAGCAGGTGTCGGTTATTGGATGAATCAGTATCTGAAGAAAAAAGGACTGCCAACGGTTGATAAGAATTCGGAAATTGTAAAGAAGGTTTATAACTGGGTTATGGAGCAATATGACAATGGCCGTATTACCATGATCAGTGATGAAGAATTGATTGAGATTACAGAATCGGTTTTAGCGGAATAATGCACAAAAACAAATAGAGGCTGATACCGGGTTACAGAGCCGCAAACTACCCGTTGCCTAAAGCGGATGGGATTGTAACCACGTGCTTTCAGACATGAAAAAGCAGATTGGAGTATTTCACGACAATCTGCTTTTTTGGTGCTTCAAACGAAATTGTTTTGGAGTAATATTATATTTTTTGCGAAAGCATCGGATAAGATGACTGCAATCTGAAAACCCGGTTTCACCGGCGATTTCCGTCAGATCAAGTCCTGTGAACAGCAGCAGGTTCTCCGCTTTGCTCAAACGTATAAATTCAATGTACTGTTTGCAGCTTTGACCAAACTGTTTATGAAAAAGTTTCGCAAAGTAAGAGTAGCTCATGTTGCACATGTGAGCCAGATTCTCTATATTAATGTTCTCATGAGAGTGCTCATCGATATAAACCAGAATATCCTGCAGGGAATAGTCGCTCTGTGCCTCGATGTCGTCTGTTTGCATAAGATGGCCGGTATAGTACCAGCTCCTGAGGATTTTGACCATCAATTCTGACAGCATGGTGTATATGTAGGAATTGTATCCATAGGCACGGTTGGCGGCTTCTTCTACAATCTGTGTAAAATAATCAGAAAGCGAAAGATGCTCCAGTGCTTTCTCATCAAATACGAGAGGAGGGTTTTGCAATTGTGCGATTTTACGCAATTGCACATTAAGGCTTGGCAGGTAGTTGCCAACAAGCTGAATCTTATTAATATTAAATTTCACACAGGCGTAATTGATATCTGTTTGTTCCTTCGTAGAGTAGACTCTGTGAATTGCCTGAGGCGGCAAAAGGATGAGCGAGCCGGGAGACAGCATATAACTGTGTTCGTTGCAGGTGACGGTAATCTCTCCCTGATACACATACAGAATCTCAACAAAATAATGCCAATGTGCCTGTACCGGGAGATGGCATTCGGGCTCTTTGCAGTAAAAAGCTTCTATAGGTGAATTTAACACATCGCTATATTCAAACAGATTACTCATGTACCACGAACCTCCTAATGATAGATTTGTTCTATTTTTATATAGCTGTATTATAGCATATTACAAGGAAAGTTGATACTCTAAAATCAGATTTATAGGAAAAGTAAGTTACGGCTTGTTACAGTTCATCCTTCAGCCGCCTGCACTTGCGGCGAGCTAACAACGTAAATAGTATCATCATTAATGTCAAAAAGGAGAAATTATGAAATCAGAGTTCAATCGATTCCCTAAGTCGAAGCTGGCCTGGGTTTGGGAAAATATGGAGGGCAGCAGGGCAATTTATATTACAGCCATGTTTTTAACAGTTTTTTATAACGTGTTGCAGCTTACGGTACCTTATTTTTCGGGTAAAATTGTTGATATCTTTTTAACGGGAGAAGATGCGGCGTATAATTTAAAGACCAATACATCCCTGTTTTATAAGCTGATCATAGGGATGATCGCAGTGACATTGTTACGTGTGATAGTGGTATATGTGGATTTAATGATTTTTGAGCATGTGTCCCAGAAAGTGTTGCAGCGTGTCAGAAATTACCTGTATGACAAGATTCAG
>CAJOPP010000040.1 GCA_905236365.1 uncultured Lachnospiraceae bacterium | reverse complement strand
CGGGATTTGCGTCAGCTATGCTGACATATTTCATATGCAAATCCCTGCGCATCCTCGCGGAGCGTATATCTCAGACGGAGATTGAACTCCGCCTGAGACAAGTTTCCTGCCCCCGCCTACACTTTGCTTAGAGGCGGGGGGCATCTCTGTCTGAGATATATTCCCTCACACTTTAAAATGATTAACCTCTGTAAACAATTCATCTGTCATACTCTTGCTGGAATCTGCTTCTTCTCCGATATGTCCCAGATGTTCCGACATATCCAAGGTCTTATCTGTAGCCTGCACAACACCTTCTGCAGCTTCTTCCATCGCAAGATTGACTGACTGGATATGCTCACGGATTTCCTCAATATTTTGGCGAATCTCTTCACTCAATGAATAGCATTCCTGCATGACTTGGTCAATATGTACCGCACTCTTCTGATATGAATCACTGGTAGCCACAAGATCATCATATCCCTTCATGGCCGTTTCATTGATAAAATCAATCATATTCTGGGATTCCCCTGCAAGATCGCTTACTGCACTGAGAACCTCATTCGATACGGACTGTATCTCCGTAGCTGCAATCGAAGAATCCTGTGCCAGCTTACCTATCTCAGATGCAACCACAGCAAATCCTTTTCCTGCCTCCCCTGCTCTTGCAGCCTCAATCGAAGCATTCAATGCCAGAAGATTGGTCTGTTCTGTAATACTCAAAATATTCTCTGTCAGCAATTTAATCTGATTCACCGCTTTGGAACTCTCTATCTTAGCTTCCACCACATCTTCCATTGCTTTAACCCGATCAAATGCTGTTTTACGTTCATTCAAAGCATTCGTTCCGATTGTCTCTGCATCCTGTTTCATTGTATGAGAAAAATCACTACCACCCTGTATCTTCCCCACAATACCGCGAAAGGCTTCTGTAATTCTCCCCATCAACTCATTGATATTACTAAGCGTTGCTGCTGTCTCCTGCATAGATGCACTGAGTGTTTCCATTGCTGTACTGACATCTGTTGCATCCTCCTGGGATTTCTGCATATTACCAGCAATATTATTCGTCGACTTCTGAAGCTGCTCAGAATCTTTTGTAATATTAAGTAATATCTCCCGTATATACTGAAGCAACTGGTTGATATTACCTGCAATCACCTCAAACTCATCACCACTGTCAATCTCAATCTGTTTCGTCAGATCTCCATCCCCTTGTGCCAGTTCCACTACTTTATCATTCAGTTTCACAAATCCGGACTTAAGTGACCGGCTTACAGCAACAAGAATGCCTATTCCTACTGCAAGAACAATGATACAAATTACCGCAATCAGCACTGCCATGCTGCGTATTTGTTTGTTTATCCAATCCACGCTCAGATCCACAACTGCCAGCCCTACTACTTTATCCCCATCATAAACCGGACTAAACGCACTGATATGAGTACCCCATTCATCAGTATATGGCTGATTATTCACCGTAGTCTCTCCTGCCAAAGCACGGTCGAGTTCTTCGGACGAATCTCCAAATTCCTCTCCCGGAAGTGCCGGTTCCTCCGGATCTGAATCAACAACAAACTCTATAACACCATTATCATTTTTCCGAATTGTATATACATATTCCAAACCACTATTATCCCGGAACAACTCAAGTTCGTCTAATACCTCTTGATAAGCTTCTGTTTCCTCATCACCTGCATGAATGCTATCAAGGAGAGAACCATCCACATACGCAGCTACACATCGGTCAATATTTGTGGCATTTTCTTTAATCTGCGTTACAAGCAAATTCTCCGCTCGCCGATATACTGTAATACCAATCACAAAATCTGACACAACCAAAAGCACAATGATGACAATAAAGATCTTAAATGCAAGTCCTGTTTTTCTAACCCTCATACCTTATTTCCCCCCATTTTTTGCCAAACAACTAGATATAGTATATCATATATTCACTGTTTTGTCACTCATTTCAAGCTATCTACCGACATCATGTCATTTACTTAAGAATTTGCCAATACACAGGTTTGCGATATCATCATTCCTTCATTTTTTTCAGTTCGGAATATGCCAAAGGAATCGAAATGATAAGTGTGAGGATATCCGCACAAGACTGTGTAATCTCCACTCCGGTCATTCCAAGTACCTTTGGCAGTATCAAGATCAGCGGAATAAAAAAAATCCCATTCCTCGCTGAGGCAGTAATCGACGCTTTCACTCCGCTGCCAATAGACTGTAACATCATATTTGTCATGGTAACCACCCCCATTAACGGCAACACAGCTGCCTGACATCGGAGTGCTACCCTTCCCACTTCGATAACCTCCGGATCATCCCGAAACCACTCTACGATCTGCGGTGCAAAGATGCAGCACAGGCAGCCAACAACCAAAAGAAATATCGTTCCATATTTTACGCAAAAGAAAAATCCTTCCCGCACACGTTTTTTTAAATTTGCTCCGTAATTGAAGGAACATACCGGCTGATATCCTTGTCCAAACCCAATCAACGCAGAGGAAAGCAACATCATTACCCTTGTCACTACGGACATTCCTGCAATGGCTGCATCCCCTCCTAAACGCCCTGCCGATGTATTCAATAAAAGTGTCGCAATTGCTGCAAGACCCTGTCGGAACAAAGAAGGAATGCCGCCATTTACAATTTCCAAAAGATAATGACCATTGATATGAACATTCCGGATATGCAAATGTATATTATCGCCCTGCCTGCTACCAATAAACAGCACAATAAAACTAACAATCTGTCCACACACCGTAGCAACTGCAGCACCACTCACTCCCATATGAAAACCGAAGATCAGCACCGGATCCAAAATCATATTCATTACCGCTCCACACATCAGTCCAATCATTGCAAACATTGCACTTCCTTGAAAACGAAGCTGGTTGTTTACTACAAATTGTCCAATCATAAACGGTGCACCAAGTAATATAATCCGCATATAGTTTTTTGTGTCTTCCATCGTAGTTGCGGTTGCACCGATGACCTTTGCAATCGAATCCAGAAAACAGATTCCAATAATAGCAAGTGATACTCCAATTATCAACGCCAATGCAAAACCGGTGGACGCCATCTCATTTGCTTCCTTTGTTTTTCCTGCCCCTAACATGCGGGATAAATAATTACCGGAACCATGTCCGCAAAAAAATCCCAGTGCCTGAATGATCGCCATAACAGAAAACACCAGCCCTACCGCTGCAGTAGCCTCTGTTGATATTCTTCCGACAAAGAAAGTGTCCGCCGTATTATAAATTCCTGTCACCAGCATACTGATAATTGTTCGCACTGCCAATGTCGTAATCAGCTTTGGAATTGGTGTTTCCGTCATATATCGAAAACGATCTTGAATTTTATCTTCTTTACTCTTCTCTTGCCGCATAACAAAACCTCCGAATTCTACCAGACATTCAAAAATATTCATGCATTCTACGGAATGTGCGTCAGCAACATGCCTGTTGCGTATCTAATAAGCCCTGCTGAATAGATACGTTTGTTCAAAGTCCCAGCTCCGTATATTTAACATAAATTTTTTGAATTAAATGAAGAAAGGCTAGTAAAAGGGACTATCGCCTTTAGATCAGAATTGCGACAGTCCCCTAAACTTTATGACCCTACTGTTTCTTTATTATTCGTATCTATTCAGCTATGCTTCATAGATACGCGACAGACATGGTGCTCACGCACATTCCAGTATGCCTGTCGTATCGTAAATCCAAGACTCGCTTGCGAGTCTTGGCGCGGGATTTGCGTCAGCTATGCCGACATATTTCATATGCAAATCCCTGCGCAGTTACTATTATAAATTCTCCTTGATCTGCTGATAAATTCCTTCCGCATCCAACTGATACTTATGAAGCAATTCTACGGCAGGACCGGACTCACCAAACACGTCTCTTATACCAATCTTGTAAACCGGTGCCGGTGCATTTTCACTCAACACATCACAGACAGCGGAACCCAGACCTCCGACGATTGAGTGTTCCTCCACGGTAAAGATCTTCTTTGTCTCTTTGGCTGCCTTGATCAGTATTTCCTTATCAATCGGCTTAATCGTATGGATATTGATCACTCTTGCGTCAATCCCATCCGCTGCTAATTTCTCCGCAGCCTCTAACGCAAAGGAAACCTCTAACCCGGTTGCCACAATGGTAATCTCCTTGCCTTCTCTCAAAGTAACACCTTTCCCAAGCTCAAACTTATAATCCGGTCGATCATTGATTACCGGTGCAGCTAAACGACCAAACCGCAAATAAACCGGACCTGCATGCTCATAAGCTGCCTTCACTGCCGCTTTGGCTTCCACATCATCCGAAGGATTGAGAATGACCATATTCGGAATCGTGCGCATCAATGCAATATCCTCGTTACACTGGTGAGTCGCTCCATCTTCTCCTACGGAAATACCGGCATGAGTTGCCCCTATCTTCACATTTAACTTCGGATATCCAATGGTATTGCGCACCTGTTCAAATGCACGTCCTGCTGCAAACATTGCAAAACTGGAAGCAAATGGAACCTTTCCCGTCAGGGATAATCCCGCTGCAATACCCATCATGTTACACTCTGCAATACCACAATCAATGTGTCTTTCCGGAAATGCCTTCTTAAAAATTCCCGTCTTTGTAGCTGCTGCCAAATCAGCATCTAATACGACTACATCCGGATGCTCTGTTCCAAGCTCTACTAACGCATTTCCATAGCTTTCGCGGGTAGCGATTTTCTTTATTTCTGACATAATGCTTCACCTACTTTCTCTAAGTCTGCCATTGCAACTGCATATTGCTCATCATTTGGTGCAGCACCATGCCATGATGCCTGGTTCTCCATAAAGGATACACCTTTTCCTTTCACGGTCTTTGCAATAATGGCAGTCGGCATTCCCTTCGTCTCTTTTGCCTCTTTGAATGCTGCATCAATTGCATCAAAATCATGACCGTCAATCGTCAGCACGTTGAAATTAAATGCCTTGAACTTGTCCGCGATCGGATATGGAGAACACACATCTGCCACACTGCCGTCAATCTGTAAATCATTATTATCTACAATCACTACTAAGTTATCTAACTTTCTATGACCCGCAAACATCGCTGCTTCCCAGACCTGTCCCTCCTGAATCTCACCATCACCGAGCAATGTATAGACACGGTAATCTTCATGGGAAAGCTTTGCAGAAAGTGCCATACCCACTGCAACAGAAATTCCCTGACCCAACGAACCTGCTGACATATCCACACCGGGAGTACCCTTCATATCCGGATGTCCCTGAAGCATCGCTCCGGTCTTACGAAGTTTCAGTAACTCTTCTTCCGGAAAATATCCTCGCATCGCCAATACACCATAAAGTGCCGGTGCAATATGTCCCTTTGAAAGGACAAAACGGTCTCTGTCTGCTTTCTTTGGATCCTTTGGATCGATATTCATTTCCTCAAAATACAAATAGGTTACAATATCTGCTGCAGAAAGAGATCCTCCCGGATGTCCACATTTTGCAGCATGTAAAGAAGTCACGATGTGCTTTCTTAACTGATTTGCGCTTTTTTGAAGCTCTAACTTGTTCATGATCAATCTCCTAACTGCTACTGGTGCGAAATTCACACCTTATTAACGGTTGCTTTGAAACTGTCAATTCATTAACAAAAAAGGACAAATAAGCTGTCAACATTAATGAATGATCGTTCCCTTAACACAATAATCCAATTACTATTTTATAGACAAACGAAAAAAAAGCAAGCCCTTTTTATTGAAAGCCTGCTTTTTTATTTATCTTTTATTACAATTTACTCACTGCCGGTAACCAGCATGGGTGGTGAACCACTGAACAACTATCTTTTCCATTCCAATATTTCTTCCAACCGTTCCTTGACCTGCCTTTCCTTCCCCTGCTCTGTAGGCTGATAATAACGCCGCCCCACCAGTGCATCCGGAAGACATTGCATTCTCGTCAACTTTTCCTCAGTATCATGAGCATACTGATAACCTTTTCCATAATTCATCTCTTTCATCAGATTTGTCGGTGCATTGCAAATCTGCAGTGGAACCGGTTCCGCAGGGGAATTCCGTATATCCACCTTGACCTCCTCACATGCCCGATAAAGTGCATTGGATTTGGGAGCCATGGAAAGGTAAACCACAGCATGAGCGAGATGCACATCACACTCCGGTACTCCCAAAAAATGACACGCCTGATATGCTGCAACTGCCACCTGCAATGCAGCAGAATCTGCCATCCCAACATCCTCACTTGCAAACCGCACCAGGCGCCTTGCAATATACAACGGATCCTCACCGCCATCTAACATACGATACATCCAATACACCGCTGCATCCGGATCACTGTTGCGCATAGACTTGTGCAATGCAGAGATCAGATTGTAATGCTCCTCCCCATTCTTATCATATAACAGGGAGCGCCGGTTCATACATTCAGATAGTATCTCCTCATCCACACATAATATTGCATTTTCATCCATTCTTCCATTAAACACTGCCATTTCCAGCGTGTTCAGTGCTGTCCTTGCATCTCCGTTTGCAAATCTCGCAATGGCAGATAAATGCGTATCCTCTATGGAAATCTGCATATTGCCAAGTCCTTTGGGACTATGTAGTGCACGAAGCAATAATTCTTTCAAATCTTCTTCCTCTAATGCTTTCAGAATAAACACTTTACAACGGGATAACAACGCAGAATTAATTTCAAAAGAGGGATTCTCCGTTGTCGCACCTACCAATATGATACTTCCCTTTTCTACAAACGGCAAAAAGGCATCCTGCTGTGCTTTATTGAACCGGTGAATCTCATCTGCAAACAAAAGCGTCCTTAACCCCATTTTTCGGTTTGCCTCTGCCTGATTCATCACTTCCTTTACCTCTTTGATTCCACTGGTCACCGCACTAAATTCTACAAATTCTGCCTGGGTCTGTTTGGCAATGATTCTTGCCAAAGTCGTCTTCCCCACTCCCGGAGGACCCCAGAAGATCATTGAGGATATCTGGTCTTTTTCCATCAATTGACGAAGAATCTTCCCTTTTCCCACCAAATGCTTCTGCCCCACATAGTCATCCAGATTATCCGGTCGCAACCGGCTCGCAAGAGGAGCCGACGTTTCTCTATTGTCAAATAAGCTCAATTGTTCCAACACAAGACACCTCTTTCTTATTAACCCACATCATATCATACATAAAATTCTTCTTCATCCTCCACCCGATAACAGGAAAGTACCCCACCGACATCCCTGTGTCCTGCACCCGAATCGATACACATATATTTGGTTGAATGATAAATCCGGTTTGACCCGTCTTCATTGAGTCCCATAGTCGGTACATGTCCACAGATAATAAACCGGTCAAATCTCCGCCTGACACCAGCCGCCACATTATGAATGTCATTAGAAACCAGACATTGAAATTCATCTTTTTCCATTCCCTTTTTCAATGACTGCAATACATCAATGGTTCCATCTGACAACTCCACACAGGTATCAAGATAGAATCCGGCATGGGTAAGCAATGTTTTACCATAAGCAGTCCGAATCCATTTGTAATACTTTAATCCTCTTATGTATTCCAACAAATCTGCCTTCTTCGCCGTCGATAACCTTTCAATCTCCTGCAAGGTACGTTTCCCACCCCACTTTGTCCACAAACCGGGATCGAGACGATTTTCCAAATACATCTGGGCAAATAACTCATGATTTCCTTTTAACACTTCAACGGACGGATCTTTTCTTAAATAATTCAACAATTTCAAATGCTCTTTCCCGCGATCCAGAACGTCACCAATAATGATCATCGAGTCGATACCGGAAGAGTAATCTATTTTTTTCTGCATCTTCTTAAAATGAGACAAATCTCCATGAAGATCCGATAATAAATAAGTTGCCATATATTTCCTTTCCGCAAAACAAACAATTGATACTATAGTTTTCATTATACTAACAATTTGATATCGTGTCAAAGCACGATGCGTAACAGTTCACTCGCCAGCCAGTAAACAGTCACCGAGTGTGGCGTACGTCTGAACAGTAACAACTGTAACCACACTTCGTTATTTTTTACTACCCCGTATTGACGCAAAAAAAACATTATGCTACCATAAATTTATAAAAGCGATGGTGTTTAGTCTCTTGACTTGGCAGATATTAGATAGGAGGAATTCGTATGACAGCATACCCGACACCCCATATTTCAGCTACTCCACAGGATTTTGCAAAGACTGTACTTATGCCCGGAGACCCTCTCCGTTCCAAGTTTGTTGCAGAGAATTTTCTTGACGATCCAAAGTTAATCAATAATGTCAGAGGAATACAGGGTTATACCGGAACTTACAAAGGAACCAGGATCTCCGTCATGGCCAGCGGTATGGGTATTCCATCCATTGGAATTTACAGCTACGAGCTTTATAATTTTTTTGATGTAGAAAACATTATTCGAATCGGATCAGCCGGTTCTTTGAACATGAATGTTCATGTAAGAGACCTTGTATTTGCCATGGGCGCTTCTACAAATTCGAATTACGGACGTCAATTTAACCTGCCGGGTACCTTTGCACCCACCGCAGACTATACACTATTAAAAACCGCAATTGCACAAGCTGATATGCTTAAGGTCAATTACCATGTCGGCAACGTCCTTTCGTCAGACACCTTTTATGATGCCCAGGAAGACGCCAACGAATACTGGATTAAAATGGGAATTTTATGTATCGAAATGGAGACTGCCGGTTTATATATGAATGCGGCCAAAGCCGGAAAACGTGCTTTAGGATTGTTCACAATATCTGATCATATTTTGACACAGGAAGAACTTTCAGCAGAAGAACGACAAAATAGTTTTACCCAAATGATGGAGGTTGCACTGAATACGGCTGTAGCAATGGAAAATTAATTATTAAAAGCTGCCATCTGATGCGGTCAAATGGCAGTTTTTAATTCTGTATCAATAAAGATTAATAATTCTCAGCCCGCAGCTTGAAATAACTCTGTGGATGTGCACATACCGGACAAACCTCCGGAGCCTCTTTTCCAATATGGATATGACCGCAGTTTGCACACTCCCAGATCATATCACCATCTCTGGAGAATACCAGACCGCCTTCAATATTCTCTAACAGCTTGCGGTATCTCTCTTCATGAGCCTTCTCAATCGCACCTACCATCTCGAAGGATTTTGCAATATCCTCAAATCCTTCTTCTCTTGCAGTTTTTGCAAATTCTACATACATATCCGTCCACTCAAAATTCTCACCATCTGCCGCATCTTTCAGATTGGTAACCGTATCAGGAATAACACCCCCATTCAGTAACTTGAACCACATCTTTGCATGCTCTTTCTCATTGTTGGCTGTCTCTAAAAAAATATCTGCAATCTGGTTATACCCATCCTTTTTTGCCTTGCTTGCATAATACGTATACTTGTTGCGAGCCTGTGACTCCCCTGCAAATGCTGCCTTTAAATTAGCTTCTGTCTTCGTCCCCTTTAAATCTGCCATGTCCTTTTCCTCCTAAATATAATGATAACACAAGTCCATCAATGATGTAAAAACCGCCGGACAACTATGCATTCCGGCGGTCTTTCTTCGTTACAGTTCACTTGCCTGTCACTCCTGCGTCCGGTCAACCACTAAACTGTAACCTTTCTTTTTATTCGTTATTCATTCTCTTCAATAACTCTGCTCTCTGCTCCTCATAACCCGGCTTACCAAGTAATGCGAACATGTTCTTCTTATAACTTTCAACACCCGGCTGGTTAAATGGATTGACACCAAGCACATAACCGGAAACTCCGCATGCAAACTCAAAGAAATAGAATAACTCACCTAAATTATACTCTGACATATACGGAACCGTAATCATCATGTTTGGAATCTCACCATCCACATGAGCAAGAACCGTACCATTCATAGCCTGCTTGTTGATATAATCTACTGTTCTTCCTGCAAGATAGTTAAGACCATCTAAGTCATCATCTTCACGCTCCATAATGATCTTGCGTCTTGGAGAACCAATGTTGATCACGGTTTCAATATGATTCTTGGTACCATCCTGAATAAACTGACCAAGAGAATGCAGATCCGTTGTAAAATCACAGGCTGTTGGGTAGATACCTTTTCCATCCTTACCCTCTGACTCTCCGAATAACTGCTTCCACCACTCACCAATATAGTGAACAGACGGTGTATAGTTTGCAAGAATCTCCATCGTCTTTCCCTTTTCACGAAGGATATTACGAATTGCAGCATATTGTAATGCCGCATTATCTTCGAAGTCATTCTCAATACATGCCTGTCTTGCAGTAGCCGCACCAACCATCAACTGCTTGATATCAGCTCCACTGACTGCAATTGGAAGTAAACCTACAGCGGTCAAAACAGAGAAACGTCCTCCTACATCATCCGGAACCACAAAAGTCTCATAACCCTCTTCATCTGCCAGTTTTTTAAGAGCTCCCTTTGATTTATCCGTGGTTGCATAGATTCTCTTTGCTGCCTCTTTTGGTCCGTACTTCTCTACCAGAAGTTTCTTAAACAAACGGAAAGCAATTGCCGGCTCCGTTGTTGTTCCTGACTTAGAAATAATATTAATTGAAAAATCTCTGTCTCCTACTACATCCAATAAATGCTCTAAATAAGTAGAACTGATATTGTTACCACAGAAATAAATCTCCGGAGTACCTTTTCTCGTATCCTTGTCGATCACGTTATAGAAAGTATGTCTTAATGCCTCAATTGCTGCTCTGGCTCCTAAATAAGAACCACCAATACCGATTACGATCAAAACATCGGAATCACTCTGAATCTTCTTTGCTGCGGCTTTAATTCTGGAAAACTCTTCCTTATCATAGTTCACCGGAAGATCAATCCAGCCGAGGAAGTCATTGCCTTCACCGGTTCTGTCCAATAATGTCTTCTTAGCCTCCAAAACTCTTGTTTTCATAGCCTGGATATCATCGTCTGAGACCATGAACATCGCATTGCTATAATCAAAACTAATACTCTCTGCCATTTTACTGCTCTCCTTTGTTCTCTTTTTGTCTCTCGTTTAGAAATCGAGGGACTCATCGCCTTCATTCCATATAAACCAATCTATATTGTAGCAAAACCAACCGCAAATAGCAATCTTTTCTTTTTGTTTTTATTGGATAATCGTTACAATTCGGTTATTGTTCAGACGTACGTATTCCAATCATTGCAAATCATAGAGCGTTCCAAAAGTATATCCTTCCTTTTTCAGATTTCGAATCACCTGTTTTAGTGCATCCCGGTTGGCAACAGAGACATTGTGCATCAGTGGTATGGCTCCCGGATGATAATATTTCTGAAAATGTTCCACGACATGAGCACCGGTTGGCTGATTATTTACATCATAATCCAGATATGCCATAGACCAGAAAATCGTAGTATATCCTAAATCCTTTGCCATCTGAAGTGTCCGCTTGCTGTACTCCCCGCGTGGCGGACGGAAAAACAGATCCATATCATACCCTGTCGCCTCTTTCATATACTGCTCACAGGTAAGAATCTCCTGTTTCTGCTCTTCAATGCTTTTTCCCGGCATAGACGGATGGGTTACCGTATGGTTACATACCAGATGTCCTTCTTCTTTCATACGTTTTGCCAATTCCATATTATCCCGGATAAAGGTCTGGGTAACAAAAAAAGCAGCGGTCACCTGTTCTTCTTTTAAAGTATCCAGAATGTCCGCTGTATATCCATTTTCATATCCACAGTCAAAGGTAATATAAAGTTTCTTTTCACTCACAGGTACCGTATAATATGCGTTAAATTCCGTTATATCAAAATCGTCCTGACACCCCGATTTCTCATGGTTATCATTTCGCTTGAACCACCAGCTGTATAACGTATTATCGATTGCATCATAATCGGTGTCTTCCACAATTGTCCGTTCTCTCTCCTGTCCGGTATTTTCCTGCTCTGTATCTGCCAAAACACCTTCTTCTGTAGATAACCTGTTTTCTTCTTCGGTCTCCATTCCCACCTTCCCATTCTGATCAGATCCACTATTCTCCTTTGACATTCCATATCGATTCCAACCAACGAGTAAAGCCAATACAATCAACATGCAAATAATGATATTATTTCTTTTTTTCTTATTCAAGAAGATCCTCCTGCCTATGCAAGAAAGCTCTGTACAAATTCCTCTAACAACTCAAATTCGGATGTACCCGTCTCTTTCTCAATATGCCTGTTCTCCGAAACTTCTGCAGTCTCACACAGACCTTCCGGTGCAGTTTCTAATACAGCATCCGATTCTTCTATCTGCACGCCGTCTAAAACGTTATCCGTTTTCTCTCCTGCCATACTCTGCGAATCGAACGTCTGCTCATGACTCGCTGCGATCAGTTCCCGTCCGGCATTTTCCCGTTTTACATCCAGATCCCGCAATAGACGCTTTAACATATCCATATCCTCTTCTATCGTTGAGTCATTTACCCGTTGTTTTTCTGCTTCCCGTTTTTTCTCCTCTTCCAGAATCACTTCTTTCAGATCACTGTTTTTTGCGGTTCCCTCTATGAAAGCCGCTTCCATTTCATCATCTAACAATTTAATCTGCTGATTCGCTTCTTTTGTACGGATCAAACGGTTCGTCAGATAATTTTCCAAGTAATCCACCAACTGAATCTGCATTTGCTCTTTCTTGCTTTTTATTCCAAATATATGAAAAAATACAAACAAACATACCAGAATCACACCATAAGAAAATAAAATTTCAATCTGTGACTGTTTTTTTACACCCGTCATATATCCGTAAAACAACCCGCCTCCGGCAAGTAATGTGGCAAATCCCGCCGTTAAAAACGGTACTTTTTCCCATGCAGAGTATGAAAATCCCATAAACCGAAGCTTTAACATATACTTGTCCACATAAGCAGCGATATTTCGAATCTGATAATCCATTCCATAAATCGTCTCAAACTGATTTTTCAGATTGATCATAACTTTCTTACGTGTTGTTTTCATATTTGCCGAGGCTTTCACATATCCTTTCAGTGACAGTGCCATCATCGCCTGTAACAACAGACTGACTGCTCCAAACAACAAAATACTACTCATAAACGTGTGGTTCATTATAAATTCTTTCAGCATACTATCCCTTCCCTATCTGTAATTCTTGTAATGATCAGGTCTTTTCCGACTTTTCCATATATTCAAGAATGCTCCTGCGTTCTTGCTGCGGAATGTACTTAAATAACCTGATTCATGGTTTTGACGTCAAAATCACCTGTTACTTTTTCTGTACTTTATAGTTTACTTTCCAAATCCTTCCAACTCAATACCACTTCATCGTAACTTTCCTCTGTTTTCCACAGGAAATCTCCGTTTTTAAATAATTTTCCACAATCCTCGACAACTTTTTCCCGGAATATCAATACTTGCAAATCATTCAGCTTATGCTATACTAAAGAAACAACCGACCATCATCCTGTCGATGATGAGAGAACCTGTCCCTCCATAGCTATCCAATTGTGAGGTCCGGTCAACTAATAATCAAAAACGAAGAAAGAGGCGATAAAAAATGACATTTCAAACAAAAGGAGTATGTGCACAACAAATTGATTATAATATTATAGACGGTAAAGTAACAGATGTTCACTTTTTAGGGGGATGCAACGGCAACACTCAGGGGATTTCCCGTCTGATTGAAGGAATGGAGGTTCATGATGCGATTTCCCGTCTGGAGGGAATACAATGCGGATATCGTGGCACTTCCTGTCCGGATCAACTTGCAAAAGCACTGAAGCAATCTTTAACTGAGGCTTAGAGCTTATCCTGTCGGCAACTAACAAAAGAGAGCGTCATAACAGGAAAATCATCGAACATAATCCAATCAAAAGGAGAATAACATGAAAAAGATTGTACTTACAGGCGGAGGCACCGCCGGTCACGTAACTCCAAATATCGCATTACTTCCAAGTCTTAAGGAGGCGGATTTTGAAGTTCACTATATCGGTTCCTATAACGGAATTGAGAAAAAACTGATTGAAGATATGGGAATTCCTTATTATGGTATTTCTTCAGGAAAATTAAGAAGATACTTTGACGTAAAAAACTTTTCAGATCCTTTCCGGGTTATGAAAGGATTTGGTGAAGCGAACCGGATTCTAAAAAAAATTCATCCGGACGTGGTATTTTCCAAAGGCGGATTTGTAACCGTTCCGGTTGTCATGGCTGCAAAGCACAACAAGATACCGGCCATTATTCACGAATCTGATATGACGCCGGGGCTGGCCAACAAACTTTGTATTCCATCCGCCGAAAAAATCTGTTGTAATTTTCAGGAAACTTTTGATCTGCTTCCGGAAGGAAAGGCTGTTCTTACCGGAACACCAATCCGGAAAGAATTATTTGAAGGAAATGCAGAAAAAGCGGCTGAATTTTGTGGGTTAGAAGCTGGCAAACCAACCATTCTGATTATTGGAGGCAGTAGCGGAAGCGTCGTGATCAACAAAGTGGTCCGCGAAAGTCTCGATTCCATCCTGCCGGTTTTTCAGGTAATCCATTTGTGTGGCAAAGGTCATTTAGACGAATCCCTGAAACACAAAAAAGGATATGTACAGTTTGAATATATCTCCAAAGAATTGAGAGATTTATTTGCTTTGAGTGATCTGGTCATTTCCAGAGCCGGTGCCAACGCAATCTGCGAACTTCTGGCTCTTAAAAAACCAAATATTTTAATTCCTCTTTCCAAAGCAGCCAGCCGCGGAGATCAGATTCTAAATGCCAAATCCTTCAAAAAGAACGGTTTCAGTTATGTTTTAGAAGAAGAAGAATTAAGCACTACTTCTTTATGCAACGCCATCCGCGATGTTTCTACCCATAAGGAGCAATACATCAAAGCGATGAACGAAAGTGAAATGTCTGATTCTATCGGAACGATTATGAAACTCATCCAGGAATTGGCAGGATAAAGCCGCAAAAATAAACCGTTTTGTCTAATCAACAATAAAGATACATTTTTCCAGAGCAAAGAGTCGCTTGCGACTCTTTCGCACCCGAGCGGTATTGCGAAGCAATTAACTTCTTCTCTGCGAGGTATACATCCCTCGGAACGTTTTTTCTTTCTAGGAGACGAAGTTTCCTGGAAAGTTAAAAAATCCCTTAAGTCTGCAATCAACAGATTTAAGGGATTCTTTCTGTCTATTTAGTCTTCTCTAAATCCACCATATAACTGGGATAAAATATCCAAACGGATTTTCTTATTCGTTTCGGCATGTCGTGCGTCATTAATATGCATTGGTTTGCCATCTATATACGGATAAATATCTACATTATTGCCGGTGATCTTGAATTCAAATTTCACAAAAGCACTCGTAGATAACAATCCGTCATAATCTGTATAATCCTTTAAATTGATACTGGCTCCTTTTCCACCAAAAATCACATATTCAACACCGGGTTCTGTCTCTCTGGTCTCATACACCCAGTATCTCATACTGGTATGTTTCTCTAAAATTTCCTTATACGTAGCATTGTTGACATCTGAATTGGTTAAATTTTGTACACTGGTGATCAATTCTTTTGCCCTTGCATCAACCACAGGCTGCACAAACGACTTCATAAAATTATGTGGATACTCCGGAACAAAAGCATATACTCCAAATAAAATTGCTCCTAAAATAATAATCCATATCAGAACTTTTCCTAATTGTTTCATAATAAATTCCTCCTAATAATACTCACTAACGTTAAAACAACTCTTTTTCCAGTTGTGACAAAAATTCTTCTATAAGCTTCAGACGTCTGTTGAATTCTAACCTCGCTACTTCCGTCTTACAACGGCGAATCTTCGGTTTGTTTCCTATATAAAAACTCTTAATCCGATTATATGCCTTCCTATAACTCGGTTCATCCTCACATGCTGTTGCCATTGAATCCCACAGAACACTGATTGCCCCCACTTCATCCAGCAAATCTGCGTCCATAACAACCTTACATTCAACAGAAAGCTCTGCGTCTGTATCTTTATCATCATGAATTCGAATAATTTCTCCGATTCGACCAATCTTCTCTGGCGGATATCCGATGCTGTCCAAATATTCCACTGCGATTTCGGCACCGACCTCCCCATGGTCTCTTCCAGCTTCCCATCCAACATCATGCAACAAGGCCGCCAAAGCAATGATCTCAAGATCGCCTCCAACCTGTGCCTGAAGCTTAATTGCCCACCGATAGACTCTCATCGTATGTTCAAACCGGTCCCGAAACGGATAATTCGGCGGTCTTCCATTATCTGCAATCTGTGCTTTTACAAATTCAATCACTTCTGCATAATTCATTCTCCTCGCTCCAATCCTCCAGTGCTTCAGTTGCCATTTTTGCTATCAAAACACCAACAAACAAACTACATCGTTCATTTATACATTCCCCAAACGAAAATCTTTCACACTTACTATTCTATATTTCCCATTGGAATTCTACACCAAATACAGAAAATCTATATTATTGTATCATTATTTTCAAAAAAATTCCACCCGGAAAAGAAAAAAATCATACAAATTGCTTTATATGATTTACACAAATTTGATTTTGATATCAAAGTTATGTATCAATTCTTTGTTTCAGCGAATAACATGAATTTTATAACTTTCTCTCAACAAAATAAAATCCATGCAGCCTGCTTTGTGAAACACCTCCAGTCTGTTACCATAGCAGTTAACTCAGTCCAGGCACCCTTGCGGCACATGAAAGCTCCTACTTAGTGCTGCTTCGTTCCCG
>CAJOPP010000039.1 GCA_905236365.1 uncultured Lachnospiraceae bacterium | reverse complement strand
TTGTTATGAACAGGGAATGACGCTGGCGGAGATAGCAAAGCGTAACGGAATCAGTGAGCGAACCGTCTACAGATATAAGGCGTATTATGAGGAAATGAAGAAAAAATAACCTAATGAGTCAGTGGGCACGAGGAGGCGGTAGAATGGAATAGGTAATCAAACAAAATATCCACAAATTTGATAAAATTAAGCTTCTTATGGAGATGAAATGTGGATAACTTCCCCCAAATGATGGCTGCAATGCTATCAACTCAGAAAAGTCCATGATTTGAAGGGGATGGTTTGATTTAACGAAATTCATTCTTTGGCGCTGCTGTTACATAGGATTTGATAGACAATAATAATGTGATGTAGTACAATGAGAAGGAAAAGGGAATAAGTTAGTGTTTCCTTTGCATTTAGGGGAAAAAATATGAATAGTAACGAAAACAAGAAAAATGAGGAAAGTGGAAAAAAAGAAAGTGCATGGTTGGATTGGGCAACAGAGACCGAAGTTTTTGTGGGAAGCCTGATATTCTTTGGGTTGATTCTGGCAGGTGCTTCCTTCTTCATATATATAGGAATTAGTACACATATAATCTTCAATAATGCTAAGTATAAAGTTGATGCAGATTGCAAAGCGGTAAGCGTGGAGGAATATGAGGAGGAACAGTATGTATATGATGATGACTACAAAGATTATCCACCCGCTGAAAGAGAAGATCATAAGAAACTCGAAAAATATAAACTATATGTTATAGAGTGGGAATACTATATAGACGATATAAAACATACTTTCACGACAACCGATAAATATGCAACCATTCATAAAGTCGATGATGTAGAAAAACTGCAATTTTACAGTGAGGATGGAGTGGAGTATAAGAAGGCTCCTTTTAGTGGACTAACTGATTTTATGTTGGTAGTTTGTATCCTTGTGGCAGGCGGATGTATATATTTGATTATAGGAATAATAATTACAAGAATTAAGATCGTATTGCAAAACAAAAAGAAAAAAATAAAATCATAACAATATGTCTGTCAGGGGAGGTTTGAGAGCAAATGAATGACTATAAAATCAATTACAAGTGTTTGCTCGGTCCTGCACTGCTCTGGGGATCGGGTCTTTTACTCATTATCATATTCGCACCTAAGACAACCTATGTGAACGGCATGGTCGGGCTGGGATTTCTTGCATTGTGCATCGGTACGTTCTGGGGGCTCTATGCGCTCTACACGGAATATGATAAAATCGGGCGGGCAGGGGAAGCATTTGGGGATGAACTTTTCCCTAATTACCCGGTGGTAGGGGATTATAATGAGTTGACGCGGAGGTTAAGTGGATTTCGTAAGAGCTACAGCGATTTTCTTTCAAGCGGGCATGAAGAACAAAACAGTTCTCTTCAGGACTATGCATCTCAGCTGATGTGGCACAGTACTGCTCTTCAGAAAAGGCGTCTGATGACAAACAACCTGACCCTCGAGATGGATTCGACACGCAGAGCTTATTCGGACAAGCACAGATGTGTCAGGCAGAACATGTATTTTGACGGACGGTATCAGGTGAATGATGTCTATGAAGAGATTTCAGCTTTAAGGACAATAAAACATGGCGGGAAGGTCATCAAACGGATCAGAGACAACGAAGTGGCGCACTTTACTTTGCTTTCCGCAAAACAAGTCGGTGGAGACAAGATACTCTGTCCCAATTGCGGGAATGCGACCACAAGGAAGAATCTTATTGACGGTTGTGATTATTGTGACACCCAATTTACTGTCGAAGATATGAAAAACAGGATCGACAGTTTCGGATTAAGACACGACTTTCATACAAATGTCAGTAAAAAGAATGCCGTCAGGGAAGTGATGTATCCCTGGGCAACTTTGATTATAATGCTGCCGCTGATTTACTTTGGTCTGATCGGGGCATTCGTATATATGACCGGCACAAATATCTTCGTGCGACTGATAGCCGGTCTTATTACAGCCGGGTTGCTGGGACTTCTCGGATGGTGTCTCAAGTCGATGTTCCTGACATTGATCACACCCTTGTTGCTTCTGATTGCTGCATTATCGGAACCAATGAACCGGAAGATGATATACAGCCACAAAAGGGAAGAAGAAAAGGAGCGGATGATGGCAGATCAGGTCCAGAAGACGGATCCGTTTTTTTCCATTCAGAGCTTTTTCGGAGGCGTTCAGAACAAATTATCTGCCATTCATTACGCTGAATCTCCGGTTGAAATCAATGCATTTTCAGTAAATGATATGTCCTCGCTGCTAAAGAAATACAGAAATGTAGTGGACGTTGATTTCAGGAAGTTGACGATGGAGTCTTATAAAACGGATGGAAATCTTCAGACTGCGACCGTCATCGCCAGGCTTCATCTCATGGAATACCGTGGCAAAAGGATCAAAGAACGGAATGAGAAACTGAAGGTGACAATGATCAAGGATGCAGGTTGTAAAACACAGGCGGTCTGTGGTCCATCTATCCTGAAATGTAAGGGTTGCGGAGCCAGTCTTTCGTTAATGGAAGGCAAAACCTGTAAATACTGTGGCAGGGATTTGGATCTTAAATTATATGACTGGGTGATCGCACAATACGATATCCTTTGATCTGAAGGCGAAAGCGGTAGCAAGCAGTAAGAAAGGAAAGATGGAAAACATCGTGCGATCCGGTTTGAAAGCATGGATATCTACGCCATTCTCCCTATCATAAAAATAATGTTGAATTGTACCATAGAATTATGTATATTGTATCTCAGACAGAATGACGTGATGGATAACAGATCGAACATGTTTTTGAGGAGGGATTTCCTGTGAAGAAGATTGGAATTGGATATGAGAAT
>CAJOPP010000038.1 GCA_905236365.1 uncultured Lachnospiraceae bacterium | reverse complement strand
GTATTAGGTGTGGCGGTAACTGCTTAAAGTTTATAGTAATATTTCAACTCCCTGATGAACCATCAGGGAGTTGTTGGTAGTGCACCTGACGGCACATGTTTCTAAGTATGACGGGCATGTCGTTAGTCTGTAGTGAAAGTCCTTAATCCGCCCTGGTAGTGGGAAGGGTACTGTCAAGATTTTTACGAGGAGGTTATTATGAAAAAGATTGCAGGGTTCATTGCTATTATGATATTGTTGCTATTATTTACTTGTACAGGGTGTGCAGTCCTCTCGGGCAGTGGTAATGGATTGAAGACACAGAATAGTTTGGATGCCCAAACATCCGATTTACTAAATAAAGAGGGGGAACATTATCAGGTCAATGCTGACAATTTGGTCATTGATGTGGATATGGTCATACCAGACGGATTGAGTCTGACGAAAGGTACAGCAAAACTCTGTAACTTTAGCAATGTGGCAGAAGCGATTAAGAATCAGTATGTTACAGATGATTGGAAAGAAGAAATTGAAGAAAGTGGAATAGATGATGATGGAAATTCAGCTAAGACATATGAGTGGGTACTTGGTGAGTTTCCGGATTATTCAAAAACAATCTATATTAATCCGTGCTATATGGATATAAGGTTGAGTCTTGATGCGTATCGAAAAAAAATTGCCTCTTTGCGATTAGTGAATCAAGATAATGCAAACGAAGATGTATATATGACAGGGCAAGAGTTTTCATTTATGGGGATTCGTGATAGTTTAAATCAGGTAACAGATGAACTCGAAAAAGTTGGTATACCGCTTGGAAAGATTGATTATTTTAATTGTTATTCCTTAGATTCAGAAACAATGAAAAAACAGGAATATATGGTTGATAGCGATGGCAATCAAATAGAAACAGGATATAATTACAAAGAAACAGATAATTATTATCAGTTCTATGCACGACAGTCTTTTCAAAAGTTACCAGTATATTATACCGAAAATGGATGGGGGATTAGCTTATCAAATAGCTGTATGCCTATTCAAATTTTAGCAGGGGAAAATGGAATTTGTGCATTAGCATTGGACAAAATCTTTATTTTTAAAGAGGACAATGAAAAAATTTCTCTGTTAGATACAGATGAAGTGATACAAAAGGTGATAGAACGATATGACGACTTGCTTACAAAGAAAGAGTATACTATTCATCACGCAGAATTAATGTATTATGCAAAAAAGATAAATAGAGGAATATATATGTTAATTCCGGCATGGGTATTTGAAACTGTGGAAGGAAAAGGGGATGACATGATCTATGATATTCTTATCATGGACGCCCAAACAGGAGAAGAGGTGTCGACAGAATGAAACAAATGAAAATGTTCATAATAGATGGACTTAGATTGGTTCAATCTTTACATTTGCTGTATGGAATATTAGGGATTTGTCTCTATATAATGGCAACACATTTGGAAGATATGCAGGGGGACTCGGCGGTTTACCTTGTTACACAGGCATTTCTTTTAATGGGATTTCTTTTGACTATTATGATTGCATATGAGGTTTTTGGAAACTGCTTCATAGAAGATTTTAAGAACAAATATATCTATCAAATAATATTACGAGAGGGAAATATTTTTTTTTATACGGTGTCAAAAACGTTTTGGATTTTTGTTTCTGCAATGCTTAGTGTAGCATTTGGAATACTATTGTTTACTTGTATTTGTAAAATTGGACATCCTTGGATTGATGAATTTACAGAGGATTTTTCGGTTACACCTTTTGGAAAATTGTATCAGGATGGGCATTATATGACCTATTTATTTTTGGCGGGATTACAGTTTGGAATTTTAGCAGGAATGATGGCTATGGTAGGCAGTCTGGTTTCGTTGTTTATAAAGAATAAATTGTTGGCGGGGGCATCAACTGTTGTCGCTGTTTTTACATGCAATTTGATAAAAGGAATCTTTTGGCATGAGGGTGTCAATATGTTTCAGTTATTTTTATTACCATTTAACTGGCTGTATCAGGCGAAGGGATGGACGAGTCATTGTATAAAATTAGGTTTACTTTTTTATTTGGTTGGGACCATTTTGATATATATTAGGATAAAGTGGAGGCTGAGACATGAGTAAGATAAATTCCTTAATAAAATATGCTTTTCTTGATGCCGTGCGTAGTTTTTTGTCGGTAAGAGGATTCCTGATTGTATTAGCATTATTATTTTTTAATTATGAAGAAATATATGAGGTCGTAGAATTTGCTGCTGATTATAAGGAACCTTTGCTGCCGGTTGCGATGCCGTTTATTTTTTATAGTCAGCATTTTGATCTGATGTTTGGAATTATCACTATTTTTCTTTTTTCTGAGGTCCCCTTTATTACAAATCGAACAACGTATGTGATATTACGTGTTGGAAGGAAAAGATGGTTGATTGGAAATATATTTCGCATTCTGATAACTGCCATTCTATATATGTTATTAGAGGTAGTGATTAGTGTAGCGGTATGTGGTAATAATGTCTTATGGGCGAATGAGTGGGGAAAAGTATGGAAAACATTGTCTGTTTCATCCGAATCAATAGCAGGAGTCTCAGTTTGGGTTCCTCGAAATGTATTAATTCAGTATACACCATTAGAAGCTATGTGTAGAGTGTTTATCATAGGTAGTCTTGTAGTTTTCTTCATAGGATGTCTTATGTTATTGATTAGTCTGATATTGTCTTCAGTGATTGCGATTTCACTTACTGGATTTATATCAGTTCTTCCATATTTTGCATTAAATTCAGCAATTATTTATTCCAGAATTTATTATTTTAGCCCATTTAGCTGGATAGGTATTATAGAGTATTCAAAGTCGTATATATACGGTGGACCCGATAGTACAGATATGATATGCATGTTGATTGGCGCAATATTAGCATTGGTAATTGTTTTGTGGTTTGTCATAAATGGAGTGGATTTAAAGGAAGGCAAAGGTGAAGAGGAATGATAAAAATAGTAAATGCGAATAAGTCAATAAAAAAACAACACATATTAAAAGATGTCTCTTTGGATGTTGAAAAGGGGAGTATATGTGGAATTGTAGGGAATAATGGATCAGGAAAAACAGTTTTATTTAAATGCATATTAGGGATATACCTATTTGATAGTGGAGAAATGTGGATTCGAGGTGTGAAACGCCAAAAAAAGGACGGTATTCTTACGGGAACTTCAGCTATTATTGAACATCCGGCCTTTTTGGAGAATCATACGGGGCTACAAAATCTTCGATACTTGTACGAACTAAATAATAAAAAAAATATACCTTACTTAAAAGAAGTATTGGAAAAAGTTGGTCTGGATCCAGATATCAGAAAAAAAGTAAAGAATTATTCATTAGGAATGAAACAACGTCTTGCAATTGCACAAGTCATTATGGAAGACAATGACGTAATTATTTTAGATGAACCTATGAACGGATTGGATAAAAACGGAATACAAGAAATTCGGCAAATATTTATTGATTTAAAAAGAAGTGGAAAAACAATATTATTAGCTAGCCATAATGAAGAAGATATAGCGTGCTTATGTGATAAAGTTTATGAAATGGATGCAGGAATTTTAAGGTTAAAGAAATAAAGGAGAGGAGAGAATCTTCTTGCCGCTTTGATAAAGAAGTATTCAAATTTTCCACTTCACGATTTTTTCCATTTCCACGCATACATTCCTTCATTTGACAGATACTATCCTATATATCACACCAATGAAATTGGTCACAATATATCAAATGGAGGAATTATATTTATGAAAGCAACAGGAATTGTACGCCGCATAGACGAGCTTGGAAGAATTGTTGTCCCAAAGGAGATTCGAAGAACACTTCGCATTCGAGAGGGTGACCCGCTGGAAATCTTCACGGACAAAGATGGTGAGATTATTCTTAAGAAGTATTCTCCTATCGGAGAACTCAGTGTATTTGCCCAGGAATATGTGGATGCCACTGCTCAGATTTTAGGCTGTCCGGTCTGCGTGACTGACAGAGACCAGATTATTGCCGTATCCGGTGTACCAAAGAAAGAATTGATGGGAAAACCACTTCATAAAGAATTAGAAGCGGCAATCAATGACAGGGAAGCTATTATGGCGAGAAAAGGGGAGAAAAAATATATCCAGATTACAGGGGAAAGTGATGATAAATATGAGGGTGAGATTGTTCAGACGATCATCTGTGAGGGAGATGCCATCGGAGCCGTTATTATCCTGAATAAAGATAAAAAAAATCCGCTTACGGAGACAGAAAGGAAGGCAGCTATTATCGCAGCGAATTTCCTGGGAAAACAGATGGAAGGATAGAGAATGGGATT
>CAJOPP010000037.1 GCA_905236365.1 uncultured Lachnospiraceae bacterium | reverse complement strand
GTAAGAAATGGGCAATGCAAAAAAGATGCAGTCCAAACGAAAAAATATATTTCAAATATTTTCCCAGGGTAATATTTTTTCGAAATTGTCCTTTATTATATTAGGCCTTGCTAATATTGTGAATGGCCAGGCGATAAAAGGTTTGATATTCCTGGCGTTGGAAATTATCTATATTGTATATATGGTTCTTGTTGGTGCGGGAAGCATCGCAGGTTTGAAAACGCTGGGTGAAAATCAGCAGGGAATGGTATTTAATGAGAAGACCGGGATTTATGAAGTGAGCCAGGGTGATAATTCCATGCTGATCCTGCTGGTCGGAGTTGTGGCATGTGTTATTACGGCGGTATTTATCTGCATCTGGCTGGTATCAATATACTCAGGAGAAAAAGCCAGAGTAGCAAAAGCGGAAGGCAAAAAGGTACCGACTTTTAAAGAAGATGTCAAAAGTCTGACAAATAAGAATATTTATTTATTGTTGCTATCGGTTCCGGTAATTGGATTGGTTGTATTTACAGTAATGCCTTTGCTCTATATGATCCTGATGGCGTTTACAAACTATGATTCGGAACATCAGCCGCCGGGTAATTTGTTTACATGGACGGGATTGGAGAATTTCAGAGCACTCTTATCTTCTAGTGAAAAATTAGGTGCAACTTTCTGGCCGGTGCTTGGATGGACTTTTATCTGGGGTTTTGTTGCAACGTTTTCCTGTTATTTTGGAGGAATGTTCCTTGCTATTCTGATCAACTCCAAAGGAATCCGGTTTAAGAAATTCTGGAGAACTGTATTTGTTATTACGATGGCGATTCCGGCGTTTATCTCTCTCCTTGTCGTATCGACGATGCTGGGAGAGCGCGGTATTATTAATGTATTATTACAGCAATGGGGGTTCACCTCGGAGGCACTGCCGTTCCTGACAAATGCAACGTGGGCGAGATGCACGGTTATAGTTGTAAATATGTGGATTGGTATTCCGGTTACAATGCTCATGGTAAGCGGATTGCTCATGAACATTCCGGCTGATCTGTATGAAAGTGCAAGAATTGATGGTGCAAGTAATTGGATCATGTTCCGAAAGATCACATTCCCGTATATGTGGTTTATCACAACACCGTATTTGATTTCGAATCTGGTTGGTAACTTTAATAACTTTGGTGCAATCTACTTTCTGACCAATGGTTCGCCAAGTACATTGAAATATTACAAAGGTGCGGGAAAAACGGATCTTTTGATTACATGGTTATATAAGCTGACAAAGGATAGCAAAGACTACAACCTTGCTGCCACGATCAGTATTGTCATATTTGTGATTTCGGCGACATTTACGCTGATATCTTATTCAAGGTCAAATTCACTGAAAAATGAGGAGGGATTCCAATGATTAAAAAAATGGTAATAGGGCTGAACCTGGATCATATGATAAAAGCCGTTGTTGGAAGTATTATTGGTCTTCTTGCCTTAGTACTTCCGTATATATCAGCTGAAAATGGAAGAACTATATTTTTTAGTGCAACGGAAAAGGTTCTTTCAGCAGATGAAAGGTCAAAAGCTGCGTTCCTGCTAGTGTTGTTTGTTGCATGTTCAATTGTTTCCGCATTGTTTGCTATAATATGTTGTTTAAAGACAACCGTCACTATGGTTCGAATATGGTGTTGTGTGGAAGCGATAAAAACAGCGCTGGTGACAATATTAATGTTTGCTTCCAAATCCATTGTGGATAAAGCAGGGTTAGTCTCTGGCGGATTTATGGTAAAAGATATGGGAATTGGATATTGGATTGCATTCCTTGTATCTTATGTGACACTTGTATATGCAATGAAAACAGCTAAGATCAATACCGGTTATATTGTTCTTACAATATTGGGAGTGATCTGGTTGTTCCCGATTCTCTGGATTGTCTTGACAGCATTTCGCGAGGAAGGCGGTTACTATGTTGGATACTTTATTCCAAAGGGATTCACATTTAGCAACTTTACAAAATTATTTACAAATCAAAATGTTCTTCCGTTTGGAAGATGGTGGTTGAATACTTTTATTGTTGCAGTTAGTGAATGTTTGATCAATACCGTTATTGTTCTTGGTACTGCTTATGTATTGAGCCGTACAAGATTCGGAGGTCGTGTGACATTTATGAAGATTCTGATGATTATTGGAATGTTCCCGGGCTTCATGACGATGATTGCAATCTACAATATTTTAAAGGGTCTTGGAATCAACCAGTCTCTTGCAGCATTGGTTATTGTAAGTGCTGCCGGTGCAGCTATGGGTTACCACGTTGTAAAAGGATTTATGGATACAATTCCAAAGGCAGTGGATGAGGCGGCAATTATTGATGGTGCTTCCAGACTCCAGATTTTTACCAAAATTACGATACCACTATCAAAATCAATTATTGTATATACAGTATTGACTGCTTTTTTAGGTGCCTGGTCTGAGTTTATTTTTGCAAGTATGCTTCTGGGAGACAAACAGAGTTCCTATGTAGTGGCAATCGGTTTGAATTGGATGACAGACTTTAGAAGAATTGAAACCTATTATACACAATTTGCAGCAGGTGCAGTAATTGTAGCCGTGCCGATTGTAATCTTATTCATATGGTTGCAGAAGTTCTATGTAGAAGGTCTTTCCGGTGCCGTCAAAGGATGATGTAATTATAAAATTCCTGTTTGCAGGGGTGGCCGCGAGGGAGGTTATGCAGCGAGTTTGGCTTGTTTTAGCTGGTGAGGGTTCTGTGTGGTACAATCCTGTTCTTCGAAAACACGCTCTCGCTCCCTTCAAACGTAGCGGACACTAAGCTCATGAACGCTCTTTTGGAGCGTCC
>CAJOPP010000036.1 GCA_905236365.1 uncultured Lachnospiraceae bacterium | reverse complement strand
TCTTTGTTTGGCATTGCAGGTTTTTCCAGGACCTCGAACTCGAAACAATGAAGTTCGCGGTTTTTTTATGCCCTTTCCGGAAGAGGGGAAAGGCGAAAAAAAAGAACCTGAAAAGAACCTAAAGAGCTGTGGGGAAAGGTGGTACTTTTGCGGCGGAGAAAATAATTAGAATAAAAACAATGAATGATTTGAAACATTTTCTTCAAAGCATCCCAAAAGCCTTTGTTCTCTTTGGGAGAGCTTTTAAAAATGCCAAAAAAGATTTTTGGATTTCCATACAAGTTTTGTTTTGGGTTTCGCTTGTTTTGTCCATCCTTTTCTATTTTGTGGAACACGCTGCTCAACCCGACGAATACAGAGATTGGTGGCAGGCTATCGTATGGACACTTACGCGCTACATTGGAGATCCAGGACATTTTGCGGGTAATGGTCCTATAACACTCACGGGGCGCCATATCGATTCGTTCATCGGAATTTTGAAAATACTTATTTTCGCTGTGCCTGCCGGTTTGGTGGCCAACGGTTTCCGCAAGGCCATGGAAGACGACCGAAAGGAGAAACACTTACGAGAATGTAGATTGAAAATTCAAAAATCATTTCGTCGCCGATTGAGCAGTAGTGACAAAGATAAAAAAAGCCCAATGTATCGTGTGATACCTCGTCGTATCTCTCCCATCACATTACAAGCAAAAAAAGGGATGACCGAAAACGACATCATAGAAACCGTAAGTTCATTTGATGAATTTCGACTTCGTAATCTGGCCGGTTCGCAAACTGCTTCAGAGCATCCTCAAGATCGGCTGGTGATTGAAATGCTGCCGCTCAATGAGAGAACGGTTGACGGTTGCAAGATTGACAGAACCACGTATGGAGTCAAAATCAATCGGCAGTCGAATGTCACCATTGTAGCCCCGACTGCGGCCACGGAGAATTCCATCGGTCACTTCGCCTACTATTTAGCGCAATTTGGTGGTTTCAACCTTATTAGCCGGGAATTTGTAACAGATGTTGACGAACCTGTCAGCTATTATAAAATAGAAGGGAAAAGGGAAGATTGGGAAAAACCATTGGCAGATTTTGTAGATGACATTCAAGATATTTCTAATTCCGAGGATAAATGGAACATTGTGCTGGCTGCAGCTGATAATGTGCATGACACGCAAGTACATCTTGTACATAACACCATTGCAAAATGCGATGTCCCAATGACCACGCTTGATGAAGAAAAATTACAAAAATTGTTCAGCGAACTCTCTGAAACATTAAAAGTCAATTACGAATTGTCTGCGGACTTGGACGAGAAATATAAGCCCGTGGGCAACAAAAACATTGGAGTAATTGCAGGTGGTGGCAGCAAAAATAATGCTTTCACAATTCGTATTTCTTACAGTGTCATCACTTGGTCAGATAATTGGTTGCCTATTATTGTGGATATGACAAAAACCATCAAACAGCACTTGGAATTACCAGAACGCCAGCAATTTGTTGATAATCCGTCTTGGAAGAAGAAAGGGAAGGGGTATGGCTTTGGTGATGGTGAAATTCTATCGGAAGTCAATGACGAAAAAGCAAACGTGAATTAGTAATCTTAATTAACCAAATAGCTTATATTATGAAAAAATTTATTTTTCTATTGGTAAGTGCCGTTCTGATAGCCTCTTGTGGCGGAAGTAAAAATGGTGACACCACAAGCAATGACGACCAGAACAGCCAATATGTCAACGTGACTGAACAACAGAAGCCCCGTCTTATCGTGATTCCAAGCGACCAGTTGCTTCAAAAATTCGGCAAATTAAAAGCAGAAAATGCACAAGGCAAAACGGTTTACACCCGCGATTTTGCAGGCTATTTGCTGAAAGATCCCGATTCAAAATTCATTATTGCCACTATTCAGAGTGCATTCATTGAGTTCGGATTCCCGCTAAATGACTTGGAACAGACATTGAAGTCCATCAACGACCAACAGATGATAGATGAGGTCGATAACATACAAATGGATGCCAAGACGATGCTGCTCACGACAGCCAAACCTGATATTATATTGGAATTGGCTAGGGAATGTATCCAATCTTATAAACCATCTGTAGATGTTTCTAATTATAAAAGAGCTAAAGACGGCTACCATATATATACCCTTAAGTTAGTTGACAAGCCAAAACAGGAAGCCCAAAAGAAGTTGAAAGCGGCTGGAATGAAGATGTAATCCTAACATATACGCGAAAAAGAACCCGAAAAGAACCTAACTGCGTGAGGGAAAGAGAGGTACTTTTGCG
>CAJOPP010000035.1 GCA_905236365.1 uncultured Lachnospiraceae bacterium | reverse complement strand
TTTTAAGTGAGTGCTAACAATTATTTTGCGAAAGGAAAATACAGGAGCGATGAAGCATTGATCAATTAGTTGCAGGTGATCTGATTTGCCTTGAAAAGGGAAAGAATCTGTTCACAAAATTCATTTTCTAATGTTTTATCCATTGTAAAGATTTTATAAGATACACCACACACTACAGTTAACTGATGATTTTGAAATAGAATGTTTAAATACATTCCATCAATATCTGTTACGTTCAAAGATGAATTTGTGGCAGATAGTATAGAAGAAGTTTTTTCATTGCTGGTCTTTAATACGAGTTTGAGCATGGATGGTGTTTTTTTTCCTTTAATCAAAGTAAATACTTTATCTTTAGCAATCCGCCAGGGAAGGTAAGTTAAGTTGGATAGCAAGAGTTCTTCTGTTTCTTCATTGGTAAAGAAATCAGGGTGGATGTGTCCGTCTAAGGAGTAGGTCATGTCAGTACGGATTTCAGCGGATACCAGCTCATAATCTGCCAAAATGTCACTTTGAAACAGTAACTGCATAAATAATTTGATATCTAATATTTCAATTGAACGCATAAAGACCGTCCTCCTAATTCAAAAGTGTATTTTCAGTTTATCACATTTAGGGGGGAAACTCTGAGAAAAAATTGTGAATATTTTGTGAAAGAGGTTTGCCCCTATGATAATCTATGAACATTATATACTACCCTTTTTGGTTTGATTGTGTTAAAATTAAGGATTAGAAATAAATAATAAGATGGACATGAACGGAAATACAATTTGAGAAAGTAGAAAAAGGAGTATAGCAGGGATGAATAATAAAAATGAGAACGATCTTCAAGGAATAAAAAAATTTGAAGCTCTTTTACAAAAACGATGGGCTGCATACACTGTAGCGACTTGTTCTGCTGTTATTTTGTATGTTTTTTTGACCAACCTGAGTGGAATTTTGGCGGGGATTAATTGGATTTATCAAACAATTTCACCGATTGTTACGGGGATTGTTATTGCATATCTGATGAATCCGCTGGTCAATTTATTAGAAGATAAGATATTTAAAAAAGTAAAAAATGAAAAGAATAAGCATACCATTTCTGTTATTCTTTCCGTATTGTGTGTATTGATGGTAGTTACTCTTTTAATTGTTGAGTTGATTCCGTCATTAGGAAGCAGTTTTGAAGGTTTGTTGGTTAATATGGATTCTTACAAGACGACGATTGAGAATTATATTAATCAATTGGCAGAAATTGCTTCAAGAATGAATCTGGACATATCCAGTCTGACTTCTTCCTGGGATAAATTTTTGAATAACTTTATTAGTAATCTTTCCAGTAACCTAATGATGATCTTAAGTGCATCCTATAGTGTGGGAATGGGAGCTTTTAATCTGGTGATTGGGTTTATTCTGGCAATCTATTTCCTGCTGGATAAAAAAAATATGTTAGAGGGACTTAAAAAATTGAGACGTTCCGTCCTGACGGAGACGACCTATAAGCAAAGAACGGTGTTCTGGCTGCGTTGTCATAATATTCTGAAGCAGTATATAACATACAATTTGTTGGATGGACTGATCATTGGAAGCATTAATGCTGTTTTAATGTTGTTTTTTGGTATGCCTTATGTTGTGCTGATTTCTGTGATCGTTGCAATCACAAATCTTTTGCCGACTTTTGGACCGATGATTGGTGCATTGATTGGGGGAGTGATACTTGTACTGAGCAATCCAATGCAAGCTCTTGTTTTTCTGATTATTGCAGCTGCAATTCAGACGTTTGACAGTTATATCTTAAAACCAAAGCTTTTTGGAGGGTCATTAGGTGTTCCGGCAGTATGGATACTTATTACAATTATAGTAGGTGGTAAGATGTTTGGAGTAATCGGGATTCTGTTAGCGATTCCGTTTGCAGCAATCTTTACATTTGTATATGAGGAGACTATTTTACCTTGGTTTCAGCAGAGAAAAGAAAATAAAAAATAGGAATGAAGGGTGAAAATATGCATATTGTAGAAGAAGAGATGTATAAGGTAGCGTGTCACATCGATCGGGGAGATTTGAGGATTCATGGGATTACGTTAGATGATTTGATCAATCGCACGCCGCTTGGACAGATGTTTATTAAAAAAACATCAGAACTTGCAAAAAGCAGTACGAATTATGAATGGCCGGGGTGTGGTTTTTCCATGCAAATGGATTTTTATCCGAAGGATACGGTATTGGTATTTTCAGAGCGGATAGAAGATTTTTTATATAATCTAAATCAGACGGTACATACTTTGCCGAAGAATCAGGCAGAGCTGTTAGAAGCGATGATTCATCAGATTGAAAATGCACCGGAAGAAGAGGCAAGAGAGATCATAAGAAGCTTTGAAAAAAATGTAAGGGAAATGTAGCTGGTTTGGAATACAAAAGATCTGGAATCGGCGGATTTGGCAATACATATAAGGAGAAAAAGATACATGGATAAGAGCATTTGCAATATTGTATTTGATGTAGGAATGGTATTGATTGATTTCTGCTGGGATAAACATTGTAGAAATCTTGGATTTTCGGAGAAAATAATCCAGGCATTTGATGCCAATATGATTCACTCGGAAATATGGACGAAACTGGATGAGGGGACGATTGAAACAGCGGATGCGATTCAGGAATTTGTCCGTAGAATGCCACAATATGAAGCAGAAGTGAATCGTTTTTGGGAAAGTCCGGAGTGTTTTGTTGAAGAATATGAATATGCAGCACCTTTGATTCGGACGTTAAAGGAGCAGGGGTATCATGTGTATCTGCTTTCAAATTATCCATATGACATGTATAAAGTGCACTGGCCGGCTTTTTCCTTTTATTCTCTGGTAGATGGGTATGTGGTGTCGGCAGTTGAAAAATTGATCAAACCGGATCAGGCAATTTTCCGATTGCTCTGTGAACGTTATCAGTTAAAACCACAAGAATGTTTGTTTTTGGATGACAGGAGAGAAAACGTTGAAGCTGCAATTTGTGCAGGTATGCAGGGGGTTACATTTACAGGTTATCAAACGTTAAAAAATCTGTTTGGGTTATAAGATTCCGGGTCACTGTTTATGGATAAGTTTTTTATCATAGACCATTCAGGTAGAGTGAGGAAGCATATGTTTGGGGAGAAAAAAGAAATCAGGCAAAAAAGAAAATTGGAAAAAGAACATAGAAAAAAAGCATATGAAAGAGTGTATGCGTTGCATGAGCAGGCAGTTTTTTTGTGCTATATCAATGATGCTTACGCGGAACAATTTCAGGACATGGTTTCCGTAAAATTAGAGGGTGTTGTAGCAAAAGGAATTGGAACTCTCGAGGATACCTATATATTATTCGACTGCGAAGGAAATAGAAAAGCAGAAATTACAATGGAAGAATTATATCTGGGAACCAATTCCGTCAATCGATTAGAAGGTGGCGATAAGAAAGTTGCACTTTACCCGAAGGAGCAGAATATTTCATATCAGGCTGGGGATATATTATGTAAATTATAGGTAACTGCTTAGGCAGCATCTCGCATTAACTGCAGTTCAGCCCCATACCAATGCCACAATCTGAAGACCGGATGGCAATTGAGCTGTAACTATGCAGATGCCCAAAGTATTGCGTTTTATGCAGGGAGGAAATAAGTATGCCGCAAATTACAAATGATTGGGCGCCGGCTTTAAAACCGGAGTACCAAAAAGGATATTACAGAAAATTATATCAGAAAGTAAATGAAGAATATGCCAGCGGAAAAATCATATATCCGCCGGCAGATGATATTTTTAATGCCTTTCATCTGACACCGCTTAACGAGGTAAAATGTGTTATTATCGGGCAGGATCCGTATCACGGGGAGAACCAGGCACATGGTCTTTGTTTCAGTGTGAAACCGGAGGTAGAAATCCCACCATCCTTACTGAATATTTATAAGGAATTACAAGACGATTTGGGCTGCGAGATTCCCAATAATGGATATCTGGTCAAATGGGCAAAGCAAGGGGTTCTTCTTTTAAACAGTGTTCTGACGGTTCAGGCACATCGTGCAAATTCTCATCAGGGAATCGGATGGGAACAATTTACGGATGCCGTTATGGACATTTTGAATGAACAGGATAGACCAATTGTATTTTTGCTCTGGGGCAGACCGGCACAGATGAAAGCCGCAAGGTTAAACAATCCAAAACATTTGATACTGACGGCACCACATCCTAGTCCATTATCTGCCTATCGGGGCTTTTTTGGATGTAAGCATTTTAGTCAGACAAATGTGTTTTTGGAACAGCATGGTATTGAGCCAATTGACTGGCAGATTGAAAATATATAGAGTATTCAAATAAGTATTGGAAAAGGATGTTGATGACATGAGGTTATTAGATGGAGATGTAATTGAAAATTTATTACACAGTTCCAGCATTTCCAAAGGAATTGAGCGGACAATGGAGCATATAATAAATGAGCTGGCACTTGATAATATGTGGATTATTCATTATGAAGAAGAACAGATTGAACCTCGGGTTATTTATAATTGGAAGAATGACGGGGAAAGTATAAATCCGGAATTAGCAGAGTATGTGAAATCCATTGATGATTGGTATCATTTTGAAGAAGATGACCTGTTTGTTGTTTATGATAGGACAAATCTTTCCGATGTCGAAAGAAAATTTTATGAGGAGCTCGGATATGAAACAGCAATAGAGTTTCAGATGAGAAATCATGGAATTGTGGTGGGATATATCTTTCTTGGATGGAATAAGAAACGGGAACTTTTAGATGACGAGATTGGGGAGGTGCACATTCTTGCAAAATTGATGAATGATCTTCTGATCAGACAGTATTATGAAGAATTTCTGGGAGAAAATGACTGGAAATTATTTCGGATAGCCAACACTCTGACTGAAACGATGATTTTTACAATCGATGAAAATTACAGAATTCGATACTCCAATAATTATGCGCAGGAAGAATATCCCAGTATTAAAAATGGCGATTTTTGTTACAGGGCACTGAAAGGAGAAAATTCCCCTTGCAAGAATTGCATCATCAGGAATGCGGACTGGAACAAGGAAGAACGATATTTATTTGTCCCGTATTTGGATGCATCCTTTCGTGTAAATGTAAATGACGTAAAAATGCAGGATAATAGTACACGCTATTTACTCACAATGCAGAAGCAAAATATAAATGAAACAGCAGAACGAAGGGAGACGATTGACCGAAAGTTCATTTTTTCTTTACAGGGATTATACAAAGATCTCATCGCTGTAGAAATCAGGAGGGATACGTTTTTTAATCTGTTAGAAGAAGATGTCACGCACAAATACTCCTATAGTATGGATTTTGTTTTAAAGTGGCTTTCCAAAGTACACATTGATGATAAACAAAAATTTATAGAGTGTTTTGATATCAATTTTCTGCAAAATTCATATTTGAGCGGCGTCAAGAGAAAAGAAATTGATTTTCGATATCGCACCCATGAGGGCAGTTATCATTGTATGAATGGAAATATTTTTTTTGAGCAGAGTACCAATAAGGATGTTATGGTGTATATTTTGTTTCAGGATGTGGAGCAGGTCAGAAGTGCACAGATCGAAGAACAACGGCAATTGCGGGAGTCTTTGATGGCAGCGCGGTCCGCAGCAGAGTTAAAGGGAGAAGTATTGGCTAATATTTCCCATGATATCAGGACTCCTCTTGGCGGAATTATCAGCATGGTTAGTGTGGCAAAGCAAGTATATAAGGAAGAAAATAAATTATTAGATTGTCTTTCTAATATAGATGGTTATGCAGACCATATGATGGAAGTAATGGATTTACTGTTAGAGACGGTAAATGTGGATCAGGATGCGATTACGATTGCAAAACAGAACTTCCGGTTGGAATATCTGCTCAACCGGGTCGATATTGCGGTAAGAGAAAATGTCGAGAAGAAAAATATACAATTTCATATTTCATCCCAGTGCCGTTATCAAGAACTTGTAGGTGATGAAATTCGTGTATATCAGGTACTTTGCACGCTAATTCACAATGCAATCTCCTATATTCCGATATCCGGTGAATTAAATTTGACGGCGAAGTTGATTGCGGTAGATGGAAAGACAGTTTATATCCGGTTTCTGTTAGAAGATACAGGAAATGGTTTGAATGAAAAAATGAAAGAGAGTATTTTTGGATTCTCACATGATGCCGAGAGTGGTATTATTGATGAAGAACATTTTGAGTTGTCTCTGGCGGAAAAAGTCATCCAATTAATGGGTGGAGAGATTAGTATGCAGGTTAATGAGAGTGGTACTATGCTTTCTTTTACATTGCCTTTTGAATTGCCGGAAAAGGAGAAAGCAGTAAAACGGAAGGCAACTCCACCGATGGGAAACTTTACTGGAAAACATATTCTGTTGGCAGAGGATACTGAAATGGCAAGGGATGCAATCCGGGCTGTTTTGGAAGTGGCTGGATTTGTGGTTGATACCGTTGAAAATGGAAGACAGGCAGTAATTCAGTTTGTATCAAAGCCGGCATTTACGTATGATGCTGTTTTGATGGATGTGCATATGCCGTTCATGGACGGAAGAGAGGCTACAAAGTGTATCCGGATATCAGGTAAGGAAGATGGGGAAAGTATACCGGTGATTGGTTTAATGACGAATACTTATGAAGAAGATATTCAGGAATCGCTTCGGGCCGGAATGCAGGCACATTTGGCAAAACCGGTGGAAGTGGACTTATTGTATAAGGTATTAAGAGATGTAATTCCTGATGAGGAAGAACTTTAAGCAATGACTAATCTGTGGATTTTTAATGGTTATATGTATTATAGGAGGAGGAAGATTTATGAGCTATAGGCTAGTTAGCGATGCAACACTTGATTTACCCTTGGATTTAATAGAAAAATATAATATGACGATTGTGCCAATGGCATTTAACCTGGATGGACAGGAGATTTTACATTATCCAGATGAAAGAAATATGACGACAGAGGAATTTTATGATGCTTTGCGTCAGGGAAAGCTGTCTGTAACGTCGCAGATCAATCCTGCTACTTATATGGAATTTTTTTCTCCGATTTTAGAAAAGGGAGAAGATATTTTGTATGTGGCATTTACCTCTGGGCTTAGTGGCACGTATCAGTCTGCGGTTTTAGCAAAAGGTATATTAGAGGAGGAATACCCGGATCGTAAGATTTGTGTGGTGGATTCTCTTTGTGCATCTGCAGGTCTGGGATATTTTATGAATCTCGTAGGACAAAAGAAGGAAGAGGGATTGTCACTGGAAGAGCTGCAGGATTGGGTCATTGCAAATAGAACCAGAATTGCCCATTGGTTTACGGTAGATGACTTGTTCCATTTACAACGGGGAGGGCGCCTTTCCATTGCGGAAGCAATGCTTGGAAGTGCACTTAAGATTAAGCCGATTATCAGTGTGGACGAAGAAGGAAAATTATTTGTGGAGAATAAAGTACGGGGGAAGAAAAAGAGTGAAGAGTATTTGATTGAAAAGATTAATCAGACGATGGATGATGAGGAACATACGGTATTTATCGCTCATGGAGATTGCGAAGATCAGGCGTTGTCATTGAAAGAGAAACTATTACAGGAAACTAAGGCAGAGAATATACGGATTACAAAAATTGGACCAATTATTGGTACGCATACCGGACCGGGAATGCTTGCAGTTCTATTTATGAAAAAATGAGGCTTGTGAACTTCTCTTATCACCTGTTACAAGTCATTTTAGCAATAAGGCTTGTGTTAGGTCAATTGCATAAATGTAAAACGTAGAGTATAATTACTATAAACAAATTCGGTTTTATGTATTATAGTCTTATGCTATTCGATCGATGTTCAATCGATTGTGGGAGAGTGTGATACACTTACCTATCTTAAAAGGATACCTGCAAAGGTATCCTTCTCGTTTGCCAGCAGGCAGACTATGGTTCGCATTCTATTGTCTACCTGCTGGTTTGCTTTTCTGCAGTTGTGGTATTAGTCTGGTGCATTACAGTTTGTAGTGAAAGATTTTGCTTATCCTACAGGCAAGGGGCTTTCTTGTCAAAAGCAGGATTGAATGCGTAGAAGTTCTTTGCATCCAGATCATCCTGAATCAGGCGAAGACTTTCACCAAACCTTTGATAATGTACCATTTCACGGGCTCTTAAGAACTTGATGGCATCGTAGACATCCGGTTCATCTTTTGCTAGGCGAAGGATGTTATCATAGGTGATTCGGGCTTTTTGCTCTGCGGCCAGATCCTCATGCAAATCTGCAATCGGATCACCGGTTGATTGCAGTGTTGCCGTAGAGAATGGTACACCGCTGGCAGCTTGCGGCCAGATACCAATGGTATGATCTACATAATACTGGTAAAATCCGGATTCTTCAATCTCTGTCATTGTCAGATTTTTTGTCAGCTGGGTAATAATCGTGGCTACCATTTCCTCGTGCCCTAGTTCTTCCGTTCCAATATCCGTTAATACGCCGATTACATTGTTATTAGGCATTGCGTAACGCTGTGACAGATATCGGGTGGCAGCCCCCTTTTCGCCATCCGGACCGCCGAATGTCAGTACCTCAAAGGACGTAATTATGCGGAATAATAGAGGTTGAAAGTCATTTCATCCGTAGATTTATCGTATTCAATGCGTTTGCAGACACTTCGAAGAGCTGCAGCCTTGCACTCTTTTTCAATGGAATCATCTTCCAGAATTTCAATCACGCTTTTAACGGATCCGAACATGGTATCGTCGTTGTATTCATGTAAAGAGGCATCAATCTGAGCAATACGTTCAAGGATTTTTTCCTTTTCGGTCGCCAATATGGTTTTGTTCTCTTTATAGTCTGCCAGGGAATCAATGCCATCCAGA
>CAJOPP010000034.1 GCA_905236365.1 uncultured Lachnospiraceae bacterium | reverse complement strand
GCCGGGAATGGTAATAAAGGGAATATCGCATTTCGCACCTACATGAGAGAAGAGGGATATGCAATTCAGATTATTGATGATGGAGTTGGCTTTGATAAGAGCGTATTGCGAAGAAAAAGTCCAACTGCAATATTGAATCTGTTTAGTCTATTAGAACAAAGTTGCCAGGCAAAGACAGAAGTCATTACAAAAGAAGAAAGAGGGACTGTCATTACGATTATTTTGCCGGAATTGGAGAATGATCTGATGGAGAATCCTGCAATTCAGGAATAAAGAAGAAAAGATTCAAGCAACGGTTTGCAGATTGATCGGATGAGAGCTGTATTTGTGACCGTATACAGAAATAAATGGAGGCATATATGGAAGAGAGATATTCGGAGAATACAGTGGAAACAGAAGAACAGGAAAAAATGAAAATGTCGGATTGTTTTATTACCGCAATGTTTCTGCCAAAAGAATATAATAAATTATTAAAGTTAAAAACAGGAAAGATTATAGGATATCTTTTCTTACTCATGTTGTTGACGACAGTGATACAATATGCGATACCTACACTTGGTGCTATTGCAGGGTTAGGTGGAATGAAAGGTATTATCATGAATGAAATTCCGGAGTTCGCATTTAAAGACGGTACATTTTCGTTTGGTGAAAAACTTGAACAGCTTGATGAGGAAATTCAATCGTATTATTTAATTGATACCAGTGTGGAGCGGTTTACAGAGGAGGATGTTCCGAAGAACATGATGGAGGCCATTTTGGTCAGTAAAACCAATATATTGATCTATAACAATATAACCGGACTGGGAGGGGGTGTACAGGAGCAATTATTTGAAAATTATAAGAATATTACGATTACGAATGCAACGGTTGCCAAACATACATTATTGATTTACATGTTTCTGTTTTTGATTTTTTTGGTCGCATATGGAATTAGTTTTGTAAAATATCTTCTGATGGCGTTGTTTTACGCAGCGATTCTTTATCTGATGACACGAACGATGATGTTACAGAATACTTTTGGCAGGATGTATAAGATGGCATTATTTGCTCAGACAATTGGAGCGATCGTTGAGGCAGTAGCGATTTGCTTGAACTCCGCTTTATTGATTCTTGCAGGGAATGTCTTCCATGTATTGATTACTGTGTATATTATGAATAAAGTTTTGATTCAGAAACAAAAGGACACTGTTATATAAAAAACCGTTCCCGTTTTCAAAAGGTTGTCGGAAATGACTGCATTGAAACAACGGGAACGGTTTTTTGTTAATTATTGATGGTTAAGCGAAACAAGAAGTTCTGAAATCTCGTCTGGCGTCATCTGGCTCAGGGTAGAATTGTGAAAGGTAGTTTCATTGGTTACTTCTTTTCCAAACCATGCTGGCGGCTGGTAGGAGAGTGCATCTTCTTCCGAAGAAAATTCTACCTCAGCCAGATACAATCCTTCAAACAGACCGTGAAACAGATCCAATTCTATAGTCAGAGCATTCTTTTCCGGTATTTTATATCTGGTTTTTGTGATGATATTTCCTTCGGATTTGGATAATAGTTTCTGATAGGCTTCCTCTGTCAGAGGAAATTCTGTTTCCTCCCGTTTCATTAGACCTTGTCCTTTGTAAGTCAGTATATAAGAACTGTCTTTTTTGCGAATTCGTAATACCGGATTCGTGATGATGTATGCCTGTTCTAATTCGTTATGTGGGTAGTCACTTAATTGGGACGGAATCGCGTCTTTGTTTATTAAAAATTTTCGCTCAATCTCCATAATATCTTCCTTTCCTGATAATATTGGTCTGGTTATCCAGAGTATGCATTTTCGTTTGATAAGTTGCAAAAATAATATGTATTTCCCCGCAGTCAGTCTGAATTCAGGGAAACCATAAAATTCAGCCATATTGATACATTATAAGATAGAGGGAATGGTATAGTCAATTACAAAATTCATCATCGCATCCCGATATACAATTTTCTTACGGAATAATTCTATTGTTTTTAAAGATGACAGATGATAAAATGATTGCAGGAAAAAGCAGAAAAGAAAGAGTGATTGCAAATAAGACGTTTTGGTAAAATAAACATAAAATCAGTGGAGGTTGATAAAGTGGTATGAGTGAAAAAGAAATATTATATTTAGAGTGTTATTCCGGCATAAGCGGAGATATGACGGTTGCAGCTTTGCTGGATTTAGGGGCTGATCAGAAGGTACTTATGGATGTACTCCATAGTCTGCCGCTTTCCGGTTATCATGTGGAGATTAGCAGGGTTATGAAGTCAGGAATTGATGCATGTGATTTTAATGTCATTTTGGATGAGGAGCATGACAATCATGACCATGATATGGAATATCTGTACGGGCATTCCAATGATTTTCAGAAAGAAAGTCATCAACACAATAAGGATTTAGAGGCAGAAAATCATCAACAAAATGAGGGGTTAGAGGCAGAGAAGCATCAGCACGATGAGGATTTGAAAGGGTACAATCATGAACATTTCCATGAACACACTCACAAAAATGGACATCATCACCATATACATAGAGGGATGAAAGAGATTTGTGATATTATAGAAAAG
>CAJOPP010000033.1 GCA_905236365.1 uncultured Lachnospiraceae bacterium | reverse complement strand
TTACCGTATATTGTTATCATATATTATTGTCTCCTTTTTCTTTCCATAAAAATTTCATTCATGAGGGTTTACAAAATTGAAAAGCAAAGAATCCATATAGAAATGATTGCATAACAAAAGGCACCCTCAAACAAGGATGCCTGTACTTTTAGATAAAATATAACAATTGAAAAAACAGAAATAAATGTACTTTTCCAAAACCGGTTATAGGAAAAAAATCAAGCCTTAATCAAGGCTGATTACGTCCGGGACAGATGCACCCTTGTAGTCGATTATTAAATTATGATTCTTATTCATACTCTGCATACTGTCCTCCTTATCAGTCTGGGTCAATAAGTTACATGAAATGCTATAATCCGTTAAGCGAACACCTCGCATTTCATAAGATTCGAGCTATCTCTATTCGAGAGTATATATAACAAATGTAAATCTGTCAAGGAAATATTTTATATCATTAAATTTTATGTCTGCCGTCTTCCATTCCGTAATCGCGAAGCATGTTTTCCGGTTCTTCCTATCCCCTATTTTCTATCAGGTCTATAATCTTAACAATAACGCACAGAACAGCTGTACAAATCAGAGCAATGATAACCGGCAACCATGACGCTCCGTCTGACATAACACTGTCAATCGTCTGACCGGCATACATGGTTACTTCTTTTATTTCATGAGAAACGTCCATCTCTATAAATACCGTACCTATAATTTGGTCATCTGTCACTATATATCTATATTGTAAGTGATCATCCCCTTCGCAATATGCTTCACGGGAAGGAAGATTCGTTACAAGATTATATGGAATCGCGACTCCATCCATCAATAATATATCCGAATTCTTGGTAACACTACCTAAAATTTTCCTTTCGGACGTTTCATATCCGTCATCATCATAATATGTGGTATACTCTTCCGCAACTCTTTTTATTGATATGAACGAACCCGGAAACTTCGCATTATTAACCGGATTTTTTGCCGACAACGTCCCATAGTAGAAGGCATAATGTTCACCATAATTATTTATATACCGATTCAAATCTTGTGTATTATTTAGAATAACAGCATCATTATATTGCCCCATTTGAACATGCCTGCGCCCAATAAAGATCAAAGTCAACGTAATACCAACAAAGAATACAATCAACAAATTTTTGTCATTCTGCCTCATCTTCTGTTTCATCATATCTTTGGTTAGAACATATGGCTCTTCCTCATAATCTGTAAATCCATTGTAACCCATTCTTCCAATTCCCCCTTTCATCTTTAATTGATACTCGTAATTCCAGAAATAACGATATTACAAAGCTCCATCGTCAATTGATATTGTGCTCCATTTTCCACTGAAAAGGCGGAGTCGACTTTTAGCCGGCTCCGCCTACATAAACCCTTAATCTGGTATTTCACTTTTCAGAAACAATCCGTCACTCGGAAACCAATCATTTGTCACTATTTTAAATACTTCTTTAACTGCTTCTTCGTCCAGGTTCCATCATCTATACGAACCAATAATCTGGTATAATATGTCTTACCGTTCTGAGTGATCTTAGCAGTCAAATGTACCCATCCTTTCTTCTTACCTGTAATGGTGATAGTGGCATTTTTCTTCTTTGTATTCTTCTTTATTTTTCCTAGTTTTAAGTATTTCTGCTCTGCCTTCTTGGCAATGTAGAATTCTACTTTTGCATCCTTGTCAACATCGTTAAAGCTGATCTGTGTCTTCTTACCTTTAATAATACGCTTGTAAACGTTAAATTCCGGAAGTTCTCCTTCTGTAGCCACCAGACCGGAATTTTTCAGGTTGAAATTCGTAGTTGTGTTTGCTGATTTCTTCACTACTTTTACAGTAACCTTAACATTGTAATAAGCACCATTCTGAACAATTTTGGCGTTCACAACTGTCTTTCCGATCTTCTTACCGGTAATGACACCCTTCTCATCTACGGTTGCAATCTTTTTGTTCTTTGAAGTATAGGTCACTTTTGCATTATCAGAAATTCCTTTCAAATTAATTGTAAATTTCTTTCCTTTTACAACCTCTTTGACCATCTTGAACATTGGTGGATTCTTAACGACTGTATTCTCATCGAAATCCACTACCGCTAAGGTCACATTCTGAACAGAACCATCTTCATATATAACCCGAATAACATGTACTCCCTCAAATAAGGTACCAGCGTACTCCTTAGAAATTACTAATTCTTTTCCATCTGATGAAATTTTATATGCAGACTGACTCAGTGCAACTCCTTCTGACGTTACGGACTGAATTTTCTTATCCGGATACTTCGTGATTGTCACATCCTTCGGATTCGTTTTTTCAAAAACCCTCTGCACATTCTGTTCAATCTTCTCTACTAGTGTTGTGGTAAGATCCACTACCTTTAATGTTACCTTCTGAACAGAACCATCTGCATACGTTATTGTAATCGGATGTGTACCAACTGGTAACGTATTCATATAAGTTTTGGATATTGTCAATCTTTTCCCATCGGTTGAAACACTGTATGCAGACTGACTCAACGGAGTATTACCTAATGTTACAGACTGAATCGAACTGCCTGCATTCACATCAACATTTGCATCCTCCGGGTTGCTCTTATCAAAGATTCTTTCCTGATCAGCAATCACCGTTTTGTCTGTTCCCACCGGATTCTGGTCTGAATCCGTTGTCGATGGTTCAGGATTGTCTTTCTCCGGTTTCAACTGTTCCTGTGCACGTTTGAAGATCGCATCTATGTTCAGTTTTCCCAGATTTTCAATCTCATCAATTGCTTCAAGCGTTGGAAGTCCATCATCACTATCTGTTATCTTATCAACCTCATCCTTAGCTTTGTCAGCTAATTCTTTTACTTCATCTTTTAACTTCGCTTTCTCTTCTTCCGGCAAATCAAGATCATCAATCGCATTCTTTATTTCCTCTGCTTTCTGATCGATTGCATCCTTCGCATCATTTGCCCGCTGGTCAATATCACTTTTGTTTGTGTCTTTATAAACAGCTTTAATCTCTGTATTCTTAGTCGGAACATCCTTTAATGTGGTAATCGGACTGGTCGGATCTTTAATGATATCCTTATCCCCTTCTACAACCTCCCACTTATCAAATTTCTTTCCTTCTTCCGGATCGTCTGCTTTGATCGTGATATCTCCACCATTTTCTTCTACTTTGATCTCCGGTTTTGCATCCCCGTTCTCTCCCTGCTGTGCAGTTCCGTTCTCTACCTTC
>CAJOPP010000032.1 GCA_905236365.1 uncultured Lachnospiraceae bacterium | reverse complement strand
GTTCCAATTGCCATCAGAGTATAACTCAATACTGTTCTCTTTCTCACAATAATCCTCCTTCTGATATCTAACAATTCTATTTATCCTCAAACTTATGATCAAAAAAAATTATAACAAAGGTAATTTCTATTGTCAACCAACATCCTTGGAAATTCAAAAAGAAAACACAGAATAATAGTAACAGTTAACCTTTTGCTCCACTGTTATGAAAAAAACTGTTCAGGAATTAGACAAACGCAGAGATGGCTGTCAACAAATTCTACGATAGACACACTCTCCTCCTTCGAACGTAACAGCACTTGACGAATGATTTGTCACCATTCGTCAAGTGCCGACATTCTCAAATGGTCTTTCTCTGAACATTGCTAACAGCCATCCCTGCCGGTTACCGACTAAAGAGTAAACAGTAACCTAAAAATTTCTTATATTCTAATATCAATATTCTGTCCTACCAACGGATTAACAGAACGTTCCAACATGTTGGTCAGTGCATCACCATTTGCCTGATCTGTCTCTAATGCTTTGTCCAATAATGCCATTCCTACAGAGGATTGAATATTGGCATTCGATAAAACGGTTGATGATAAACCCAATCCTTGAATATCCATACAGTAACCCTCCTTTTCTTGTATTATTTGTATAACAACTATCTTCATTATAGCCGAAAAACTATAAAGAATCAACAAGTTTTTTTATTTTAATGCCGCAAACTATGATAAACCTCTCCTTTTTTCAAAGTGTGATTCCGGTACTTCGCCAACTCACTTACCGTCACTAACTGATACCCCTCTCTCTGAAGCCTTGGGATCAATATAAGAGCCGCCTCCTTAGACGGTTCATGAATGTCATGCATCAGAACAATGTCACCATCTTTTACATGATCCATCACTGCTTTAACGGTTTTATCCCGGTTTCTTGTTTTCCAATCCAAAGTATCAATCGACCACAAAATAATCGGTTTTCCTATCACCTCTTTCACTGTGTCATTAACACTGCCTCCCGGTGTTCTTACAAGATTCGGCATCTTTCCTATCGCTTTCTCAATTTTTCTATCTGTTTTTTCCACTTCTTCCACTATCTCTGTCTCAGATAATCGGACAAGATTCCGATGATTGTATGTATGACTGGCAATTTCACATCCAATCTTATCTGCTGCCTGCATAGAACTTTTATAAGAATCCACATTACAGCCTAAAACAAAAAAAGTAGCTCTGGCATTATTCGCCTTTAGACAATCCACTATTTCCTGCGTATATTTTCCCGGTCCATCATCAAAAGTAAGTGCAACCATTTTTTTATTTGGATCAACATCAGATGCAAACACCTTACAGGATGCACTTGCATCACTCCGGATAATCTGATCTTCTTTTTTATAGAATGCAATTACCTGATATTCATAATACTTCCCCTTTTTAACATCCTTATCCAAAAAAAATAATTTATTTGTTTCTCCAATCTTTTTGAATTTTCCGTTCGACTTTTTCCTATATATAGTGTACATTTGTGCACCGGATACTTTTTTCCAGGTGATCTTTATTTTCTTTTTACTATAATCACCATTCACTTTAGGCGTTCCGGGTACAATGCATACCGTAACCGTTTCGCCATATGTACTGGTAAGTTCTTCCCTTTTATGATCAATTGCTATCACCCGGTAATAGTATACTTTACCTTTTTTTACCGTATCATCCGTATATGAACTCTTTTCACTTGTACCTATTTTTTTAAATTTATGGTCAGGGGTTTTACTTCTATAAATTTCATATCCCGTAGCATCTTTCGTTTTTTTCCAGGTCAGTTTCACTTTGGTATCTTTGATACTTTTTATCTTGATATTGTCTGGTGCTTTCAATGTCAATTTTACCTCAACAACCGAACTTTCTGAAGAAACACGCCCTTTTTCTACAAGTGCCACTTTATAATAATAGGAATTCCCCTTCTTAACATCATAATCATAAATAACTATCTCTCCTTTCTGACCGGAAAGCGTTGCCATTACCGTAAAATTTCCCTCTTTACTTAAGGATTTTTGAATCTGATATACCGACGATCTATTATCGGCTTGCCATTTCAGTAAAACCTTCTCCCCATCATTTTCTCCTTGTAAAGAAATAAATCCTTGTGCAAATGCAATACGCCCCACACCAATCAAACAAATAATAAAAAACACCATAACCCTTCCTGCATTTCTCATTATTGTATTCTTCATAACATCCTCTCTTTCCATAAGTCAACAATCAGTACTTGTAACAGTTCAGCCTTTACTTCACTGTTACGCATCGGACACCGCTTCGCATTCCTGTATACTCAATACTGGTACAATTTACGTCGTTGGCACAGTGCCCGCACCAAATGAAGGAAGTTGAAGGACGAACCGTTACCAGTACTTTTAATCACATCATAAAACATCCTGTATACTTGCAGTTACTGTTCAGACGCAATGTCATGATGTTGGTTCAGACGTACGCTAACGAGTGAACTGTAACTACTTGCATACTTTTCACTACTTTCAGTATACCGTTTCTATTGTAAAATACAATATCATTATTGATATTCCTTATATTTTTTATTCATCTTTTTTCAAATTGTCAGAAAATATCAGCACTCACCTATTGACACTGCTAACAACTTGTGTTATAACATAATCACAAGTTAAGGAATTGCAGTTAACTTGAATAAGAACTCTAAAAAACAACAAAATAACATCTATAGACCATCTTAAAAGGAGGAATTTATTATGTTAGTACCAAGTATTTTTTCAAACGATTTATTCGACAACTTTTTCAACGATGCTTACAAACCAGCAGAAAACCTGATTCATTCTGCCAATTCCAGAAATTTGATGAATACCGATATTAAGGAATATGAAGATAAGTATGAATTAGACATTGAGTTGCCTGGCTATGACAAAAAAGATGTGACTGCCAGTCTGAAAGAAGGCTATCTGATCGTAGAGGCCGAACGGCATACCGATGACAAGATTGAAGAGAATAATGGAAAATATATCCGTAAAGAATGTTTTACCGGCAAATGCCAGCGTCGTTTCTATGTAGGGGAGCAGGTTACACAGGATGATATCCATGCTGCTTTTACAAACGGAATCTTATCACTCACTGTCCCAAAGATTAAGGAACAACCAAAAGTAGAGGAAAATAAATATATCGATATTAATTAAATCGTCACCTTTCCTCAATCTTCCACCTGCGTTTCACTCAGAAGAGGGGGACATCTCCTTCTCAGTGAGAGCAAAGAGTCGCTTGCGACTCTTTCGCACCCGAACGGTATTGCGAAGCAATTAACTTCTTCTCCGCGAGGTGTGCGTCCCGCGGAGCGTTTTTGCTTTATAGAAGACGATGTTTCTTATAAATAAAAGTAAAAAATACGGTTATCTGTAAAAGTAATATAGACAGATAACCGTATTTTTTATTTCTTTTGTATATTCAGAATTCGAATTCCAAGTGGAATGAAGAAACCTGCCACTGCCACCATTCCGATAACAAGCGGCAATCCGGAATGTTCTTCATTCAAAATCGGAAATTGATTACCATAATATAAAATAAATGTAGAAAATGCATTGTTTAAAAAGTGCATCAATGCAGAAACAACAATACTGTCCGCCTTATAGGCAGCATATGCCAATGACGTACCAATCAATGCTGTAGGAAGAAACCTGCTCAGGCTCAAATGACTGATTCCAAACAAAACAGATACGATCAGGATTGCTTTTGTGATGTTCATTTTTTGCCGGAAGGCTGTAAAAAGATATCCCCGAAACATCAATTCCTCACACACTGCCGGAACCAATGCAATCAACAATACAGCCGGAACAAACGGTACATCTTTCAACAACACTGAAAATTGTTCATTTACTCCCTGACTGCTATTGGGAAACCACATCTCAAGCAGATTAAGCATAAGCTGGGAAACACTTCCTGCTCCAAGCAATAGACAAACAGCCCCGACAATGTCTTTTCCATGTGGTACATTAAGAGAAAAAATCTTCTTTGCATCTCCTTTTATATAAACGCAGGCAAGTATTGGCAATAAGCCCAAAAACAACTGTGGAACAATTGCTCCCACCACAGGCTGCTTCAAACTCATAATTCCACCTACATACGCCAATAGCAACAACGCCACGACCAGAATCAGCATACCATCCTGAATTGATGGAAGCGTTCCTTTTTTCAAATTCTTACGGCGTTCAAATAATTTCATACCACTCATGGATTCTCCAAAAAGAATGGATTCACTGTTATATATCTTTGAAAGAAACCAAATTGCAATAAATGCATAAATGATATTACTCAGTAAAACCAATAAAATCAGGTCAAAATTATATTTGAATACCAACAGATTCTTCATCAATAAACAAATATTCACAACCGGTATCAAGGCTGTTGCCGAATCCAGTTCCACATTCGGAATTAATCCGATATATCCTGTCAGCATAACAACCAAAGTAAGTGGTGTCACATAATTATTCGCTTCTTTAAAACTTTTTGCAAACGCACAGACACACATAACCACAGCACTCATTAGTAAGGCAAATGCCATAATACAGACGACAGAAATCAAGATTGCCGGAATAAAGCTTTCGATATGAAACTCATTTGCCGCTTCTGAAAAAGAACTGATTGTCGCATAGAGATATCCTGCAACAAAACCCATGGAAACAACATTCATAAACACTGATACCACTGCTAACGTTGCGACCGAAAGGAACTTACTCATAATCAGCTCCATATTTCCAATTGGAAGTGTTAACAGCGTTTCCAGAGTTCCTCTTTCTTTCTCTCCCGCCGTTGCATCAATCGCCGGATACATGGAACCTAGCAGAATACTGGTAATCAAAAGGAACGGAATAATTCCTCCAAGAATACTTCCCACCGCACTCTCCCCGCTGGAAAGATTAACCATCTTTGTTGTCACCGGATACAGCATTTTTGTCACATTAAGACCTGCCGCTTCCGCATTTTCTTCTGCTTTTTTCCGGGCAAATGCATCAATTTCGTCCTTCAACATATCAGAAACGTTAGAAGAGTTTGTAACAGAAAACAGATAATGAATCTCATAAATTACCTGCTCCTCCGTTTCTGCAACGGTAATATAAGCATCAATGTTCTCATCTTCCAAATCCTGTTTTGGATGATTCGATTCCACTTCCTCAATGATATAGTCAAAGTCGTCTTCATCCCCTGCGATCCAATCATTCAGCTCCTGCCTTCTCTCATCACTTACACCGTCATATGCAATATGATACGTCTGTTCTTCCTGCTGTTTGTTGATCATCGTCATAATCTGTGCACCGACCAAAAACAATATTGGATATAAAATGATCGGTAACACAATCATGGTAAAAACCGTCTTTTTATCTCTTAAGACATCCATGATTTCTTTTTTATAAAGGGTTCGCAACTGTTTATAGTTCATCTGTCACCCCTCCTTCTATAAGAGCAAAAAATGTATCTCTTAAATTACCTGTATCGGTAGATGTCTTAAGCTGTTCCGGTGTACCGACTGCAATTACTTTACCCTTATCAATCATCACAATCCGATCACACAGAAATTCCGCTTCTTCCATATAGTGAGTGGAATATAGCACACTCTTGCCTTTTTCTTTTTCCAGCTTCATAAAATCAATAATGGATTTGGAACTAATAATATCCAATCCCAGCGTAGGTTCATCAAAAATATAAATCTCCGGATCATGAATCAGACATCTGGCAATTGAAGTTCTCTGTTTTTGTCCTGTTGACAACTTTTCAATCCGGTTATCAATAAATGTTTCCATCTGCAGCAACTCACCAATCTCTGCAATCCGATCTGCAATCTCCTCTTTTGAAAATCCATAAAGTTCTGCGAACAAAGACAACATTTCCCGAACTGTAAATCTTCCATAAAGTTTCGTATTCTCTGATAGATACCCTATCTGTTTTTTCAATTTTTCCTTTTGGGTAATTGTATTCCCTTTCGAATCCCGAATCACCACTTGTCCGGAAGTTGGTTCCATTAAGGAACCAAGCATACGGAGCAGGGTAGTTTTCCCTGCTCCGTTCGGTCCTAAAATTCCTAAGATTTCTCCCTTTTCTGCAACGAAACTTATATGATCCACTGCAAGAAATTCTTCTTTTTTTCCTTTTTTTTCTGTTCGTACAAACTGCTTTGTCAGTTCCCTTGCCTCAATCACACTATTTCCTCCTATATCATTGTTATGGAATCTGCATCTGTGTCATATGATATCAACTCAAGCAGTCAATGTGACGATTACCCGATATTCTCATATTAGCTAAAAACAAGGTCTAAAATTGCAAATGACAGACAGATGATCCAACCTATGATAAGAGGTATATTCAATGGTTTGATCTTTGCTGTCCGTTCTTTTTCGCCACAGATAGTCTTCCATGCTATAGAACGTCCATTCAGTTTTGCAATTGCATTTAGCAGCAAAATCGTTAAAACAACGCCACCGATTGCAAACGGTGTCCAAATCACAATCGTCAGAATAAGCTGATCTTTTGCCTGTGCTGCATTCAGCATCGCCGAAACATCAACATTGGCATATTCCTCCGAAAACGTTCCCATCCACTTATAATAAATGGGCAGAAGATAAACAACCAACATATTGATTCCATTAAACAGCATATGCAAAATCATAGTAGAAACAATGGAGCCTGTCGCTTCCACCATCAATGCAAACACAATACCAAAATATACAGTATAGAAAATCTGATTAAAATTCATATGCAACAGACCGAAGCTAAGTGAACTGATCACAATCCCTGTCAATATTGAACGCTTCCTAAATGCTGAAAACACAATTCCCCTAAAAAGCGTCTCTTCCACAAAACCCGGCATGCAACCAATCACTGCGATTCCTAACACTGCCGGAATACTCTGTGTCAGCTGCTCAATCGTAGCATTTGTCCGATTTTTGGCAAATAACTGACTTATCACATTCAGCCATTGTGCCATCGGTGTCGCAGTCAGCAACACAACTAATGATAAAAAAAATGTTGATAAACGATATTTTCTCACCCAAAGATCTTTTTTCAAATCCGTCTTGGTAACCAGAATATAAATAACAGCTCCTGCCAGCAAAAATCCCTGGTTCATCAAAACAGAAACCAGGACCTGATACTTTCCCGATACCATCATCTGAAAAACTCCTACAAGAAGTGATAACGGAACCTCTAATATCATTAAGATCATAAAAAAGAGTCCTGCTTTATACATGGCGTTCTTCGTCTCTACAGCATCTGTTTTCTCTGCCAATTGAGTTTCCGATAATTCATTCTCTGTTAATCCCATATCAACTCCTTATTTTTTCAGTGCAATTGCTTCCATTTCTATCAATACATCTTTTGGAAGTCTTGCAACCTCTACACAAGAGCGTGCCGGAAATGCACCTGTAAAATATGTTGCGTAAATCTCATTAATTGCAGCGAAATCATTCATATCCTTGATAAATACTGTTGTTTTTACAACATCTTCACAACCGGAACCTGCTGCCTCCAGCAGTGCTTTCATACTGTCAAACACTCTGGTAGCCTGCGCTTTAATATCTCCCTCCACCACATTGCCGGTAGCCGGATCAAGTGGAACAACACCGGAAGTAAATACCAGTCCGTTTACTTCAATCGCCTGTGAATATGGTCCAATTGCCTGTGGTGCCTTGTCTGTGTTTACTACATTCTTCATAAAAATCATTCCTCCTAATAAATACTATAAACAGTTATTTCATTATATATCAAACCATCTGCATAAAAAACGTTGTTCTCTGCCAGGCAAAAACCGCTTGTGCATTTTACGCTCCGCGTAATGGATGTTGCCAGACATCATCTTCCTCCATTCTGCGTGCACATCCTTGCGAAGCGTTTATTCTCTTCTGCCCACATCACAAAAAAACAATATTTCAATGTGTCCGGTCTGTAATCACAATAGAATGCTCCTTTATCTCAATTCTTCTTTCTTTTAACAGTCTTCCCACTGCACGTTTAAACGCATTCTTACTAAGTCCCATTTCCCGTTCAATGACTTCCGGTGAAGCTTTGTCCGTGAACGGCAACACGCCATCATAAGATAAAATTGCCTGATAGACCATTTCGCTATCCTCTTCCATCTGCTGATAAGCCGGTTTTCCAATGGACAAATTGAGTTTACCATCCTCTCTCACTTCGCTAATCCGCAGAGATAGTACATCTCCCACCGATACCTTCTGATGTAATTCCTGCTTTGGAATCAAACCCTGATACCGGTCATCAACTGCTACAAAAGCTCCAAAATTCTCATTAATCTGATAAATATAACCTTCTACCTGATCCCCCTTCTGATAAGAAGAATCTGTCAATAAATGATCATAGAGCCGCATGGATACACAAGGTCTTCCACTCTTATCAAGATACATGAACACCAGATATTCTTTTCCCTCCCTTACTTTTCCAACCATTTCTTTGAACGGGAGCAAAATTTCTTTTTCAAGTCCCCAATCCATAAATGCACCAATCTTGCTGACGCTTGCCACCTTTAATCTTGCCATTTCTCCTAATGTAATAAGAGGGTGATTCACTGTTGCAATCGGGCGGTCAGAAGAATCCAGATACACAAATACCTCAATCTGCCCTCCTGCTTTCAATCCTTCCGGCACCTGCTTTCTTGGGAGAAGGACTGCATCTTTATCCCCCTCTTGCTCGGCCAGATAAATTCCAAACTCCTTACTTCGAACAACTTTTAAAGTCTGCCATTTTCCAATCTTTATCATAAATTCTCCTATACTTGTCTTTATTGTTATTCAACACATTCTAAAAATACTTTATATTTTATCTGTCTTTCCCATTGTATCACAACGTTTCAATAATAACAAACGGTAACCTGTCTTTATCGTAAAATACCACTTGACTGCATCCGTCCTTCTCATATACAAAAGGATGCATAACATCCCCCAACGTTGCTGCTTTCCGGTAATCCACACGCATTTTCTTTATATTTTGAGGAAGAAAGTCCATTGCCACTTCAACATACCTTCCATTATTCACATGCAGATTCGAATCTAAAAAAGACTTTTTCACAAGAATAGCCGTATTATCTTCCATCTCTTTTTTCCGATACGCATCCTCCATGATCTGAATTTTTCGTGGTGCATAATCCATGTCTATCGCAGATTCTATATTATAACCGACCAGATCCTCCGGGCCAGGCTTCATCGGACGCAGATTCTTCAAATCCATAAAAATCCAAATGGAATTTGCCCTTACAATCTGCTCTCCCTCTATATCCAGAATATCAAAATTGCGATATCCATTTATTCCCTTAAAACCATGTGCCCATGTACGAACAGTAATTGCTTCATTAAATTCCGGATACCTTAACACTTCAATCTGCCAGCCTGATAAAAACCATGCTTTCCCATTTACTTCTACATCATGCAATCCTTTCCCCACGGATTCCGAATGACAAATTGCACAATCCTGAAAATAATGTGTGATTGCCGCCATATCCGTTTTCAGATTACTTTTCACTCGTGAATATGTCACTTGTGTCGCCATCTCATACATATATAAACCGCCTCCATTATAAACTCAACAACGGTCTGGGTGGGCAAGAAAAAATATCCTCATATAGTCCCGGCGTCCAAACCAACATTCCCATTATAAAACAAATTTCAAAAAAATTATATATTTTTTTCATTTTTCTCTTGATTTTTTTTTGAAAATATGTATAATAATATTTTGTGAGCAACAAATAAGCTTAATGGGGTATCGCCAAATGGTAAGGCAACGGACTCTGACTCCGTCATTTCCAGGTTCGAATCCTGGTACCCCAGCTATGAGAGCCTCGGTGAGTAGAATCACCGGGGCTTATTTTTTTGTTTATAGCAAGGGAGTTCAGAGGTTTTTGACTGATCTGTTCTGATAAAAAAAGCTTGTTAGAGGACACTCGCAAATTGCCTGAAAAAGGTGCTGGTGACTGTATATTGGCAAATTCTTAAGTAAATGACATTGCGAGTGAACTGTAACAGGTGCTGATATTTTGATGAATGGAATGGTAAAATATTATGGATATTATTATAAATATGTGTTATCATAAACTTAATTAATCCAGAAGGATATAATTTGAAAGTACAGAATACATCAGCTAATAGAATAGATCCTGTATATTATCGGTATTCTTATCTGATAGCATAGAGCCAAAACTCAAGAAGAAAAAATCGACAACAGAGTTTGGTATTCCGATGACAGAGGAATTGGAAAGAGCAGTGGACAGAATATGTAATTTAAGTCAGGGCGTGTATGATAGATGCCATGATATAGCAGTAACCGATTCGATTCTATTAAGAATTTGATGAAAACTACAGAATGGGATATTTAGAAATGTATGGATACATCGAATATTCCGGAAGAAAGAAAAGACTATTAATGAAGTGTTTGGAGTGGTAACATCTTATAAAGTTAGATGGTATACTTGGTGTATATATAATATTTAATATGCAGGAGGAGGGACTGTGTATGGCTATATTCAATATTCCGGCAAGTAATGGTCGTAAAGCAGTTAATTATACTACAAAGCAAATGAGTGAGAGCGGAAATATTCGTGTTAGATTTTCTAATACGGCTGAGCTTAATAGGGTAATAGAAAATGGCAGTATTGAGGTTGATGGTGGTGTTACATTAACACTTTCTGAGGAAGCAATGGAAAAACTCAAGGAAACTGCAAAGAACGCTGATAAATCAAATGAAGCAGCTGCCGAGGCTCATTTTATGGAGTTTAATGCTGCTGTTACAAAACAGCAGGGAGAGGCTATGGGAAAAGCTGCCGAGGATGAAGCAAAGATGTTTGAGATAGCCAGAAGAATAGCAAAGGGCGGAGTAGTTCCAGCAAAGGATGAGAAAGCTCTTGCTGAGTACAATATAGATCTTTACCAAATGTCAAAGCAGGCGGGAGCAATGGCAAAGGAGCATGAGAAGTACAAGAAAGCACTTACGGAAGAAAACAGTCATGATGAGGCACTTGAAAAGGCACAGGAGGAAGTTGATAATGTAGCAGCTGAAGGTTATACTGCCCAGAAAGTTGAGATGGAAATATCAGTTGTTGGATGAGAACCGCAAGTTGTCGATATTTCAACTGCTAATGTAAC
>CAJOPP010000031.1 GCA_905236365.1 uncultured Lachnospiraceae bacterium | reverse complement strand
CTTTTCTCCCTCTTCCTGCTCCTTATATTCCTTAGATGGTGCTTTCTGAAAATCATATGATTCTTTCGAAACATTACTACCATCCGGTAGAATGAAGGAAAGCAATCCGTTTTTTAAACATTCTTTCAGAGTATCTCTCGGATCAGAAACCTCAACATTCTCTGTATCCTCCCCATTCGTTTCTTCTGTTTCCAACTGCGGTAATTCCACCCCGTTTATCTCTGTTTCTCTCGCCGCATCCTCCACATTCTTTCTGTTATTTTCATCCACTCCTTCCTGTCCGTTACTCGTTAATTTTTCTCCTAAGTCTTTTGCTTTATGTACAATTCCTTCCGTCTTTTCATAATCGATGATCTGTTTTTTTAAAAGCTCCATATTATTGTCCAAAATGTGATCTTCACTGACTACAGCCAGTTCTTCTAATGTAAATTGGTAGAGTCCGGAATTTCCATCTCCATTTAAGGAAACATCCAGATAATCCTCTATTTTTTCCTCTGCAGCTGCCTCACCTCCTGTTCCATAAGTAGGATCCATAAATAATAAATGATATCGTTCAAACAATTCTCTGTTATAATCTGCCATCAGGTTAGAGCATGTACTATGAACAATAGCTCTGGTCTTTACCTTGCTCATATAAATTCTCCCCACCTCAAGTGCAGTCAAGGTGAAAAGAAATAATACACTGATCATAAAAGAGAATAAAATAGTTGTCTGACCTCGATTGTTCATAGCACACCTCCGGGTTGTTTTCTGAGATATTCAGGGAACCGCTACTGCGGCACAGACAGGGTATTGTTTCACACCCCCTGATAAATCATTCAAAAGTAACATCTTTTTTTAATAGATTTTCTTTGCATTTTGATTGATGGACTTCCAAATATTATTCACCAGATTTGTAATCTGCTCCTTGAATATGATGACCATTGCAATTAACACCACTATGATCAAAATGACTTCCACAACTCCCATACCGGATTCATCACTTAGAAATTCCATCCATGCTTTCTTTAACCAGCTCATACGCCTCACCTCCTTTCCCACGTCATCATCTTTGCTCCTCCGTAACATCGTATTCCCGATGCAGGACGATTTGAAAGCATAGGCACTTCGTTCGAATATTTGCTATAAGCATCCAACAGGTGCTCAACCTATGCAAAACTTAAAAACGCCGGTATCATGATCATGCACATCACCACCAGTAATAACAGGATCATTGGACCTAATAATTTTGTACTTGCTTCTTCTCCATATCGCTTTGCAAGATTCTTTCTCTCCTCCAAAGCAGCAAGTTCTTCCTGCTCAAAGGCCTCTGTTATGCCTTTTGCACCTTTTCTCACATTTTGTTCTAACAATGTCATCAGTTTGATGTAGCAGGGCAGTTTTAAACGTCTTCCCAACTGGTAATATACCTGTTCTTCTGACATTCCAAGCTTCAGACTGCGCCTCGCCACATTCAGTTCCTTCATCAGAGGAGCTTTATAATCTTCCATGTGACTTTTCTTTATCACCCTGTTTGTCTCCTCTTTCTGTCTCTTCTTTTCATTTTCATATTCCTCTATCAGAACAAAAAAAATATTCTTCACCTGCATTCCCGCCCCCAATAACAGAACCAGCTCATTTACAAACCACGGGTAACAGCGAAGCAGCTGTTCTCTTCGTCTTTTCTCCTCGTTTTTAACATTTTCCCGTTCCCGAAGTAACAATAAGCCTATCAACAATCCGCCTATCACCAGGATTTCAAAAGGCGTAACTCGGCTCTGATCCGTTCTTGTGATCTGCACTCCTTCTACATTGGGAGATACTGCAAACCCTTCCTGATATAATGCATCCTGCTCCTGCTGTTTCAGATAATCCGAAGCCTTAGAAAACTGTTTTTCCATTTCACTCTCCTCTTTGGGGAAGATAAGCAGTTCATAGACCTTTCTGTCACACTCCTCACCATACCAGAGAGAAACTGTTACACGAGTCGGAATTCCTTTTTTTAAATCATTCTCATCATAACCTGCTTCCAATAACACGGAGCTTTCATTTCTCAAATTTCCCTCACTGTCCATCAATCCATAGTCTTCCGGCTGTACTTCCAGGTCAAAGGGATATTCTTCATAATCCAGGGAAAAATCCAGATTCTTATTTACATTGGAAAGGGATTCATTTTCCCCCTTTATATGTTCTTCCAGATAAGAAAAAGCTTCCTGCCACTTTGCCTCAAGTTCTTTTTTGGTTAAGGTCCGGGGATGAACAGTAAGCGAGACCTCTTCTTTCGTCTCTTCCTTTTCCAAAAGAAAATCTACCTGCTTTTCCGATCCTCCATACCCATCTTTTTTTATATAGATCTGTCCCTGCTCTTTCCAAAAGGTCATGCCAAAACTGATACTGTTCACAAGCAGAAGCAGCAGGATGACCGAACCATGCTTTTTTATATATCGCACATATCCGGAAAGTTCTGTTTCCTGCTTTTTCAGACTCAGTACCCACACCAGAAACAGGATAAAAATCAGACCATATATACCTCCATTTATCCATCTCATACCTGTATCTCCATAATTTTTCCTGCCCATAACTCTGCCATATAGATGACGATCAAAAACACAGTCATACAAAAAACCCCGATCAGGTTATGGTAAAGAGCTTCTAAAAACTCTCCATTGCTCAACCTCAGATAGAGTATAATTCCATAGGGCATGACCATCATGATCCGCTCCTCCAGCTTCTTTGCCGCAATCAGTGTTTCAATCTCTTCCTCTACTGCTATTTTATCTGTAATACTGTTCACCGTTTTTTGTATGATCCGAATAAGATTGCCTCCGCTTTTTTTTGCCGCTGCAACCACATTGGCAAAATTCTGAATATCCTCATTTCCGCTTCGCCTGCCGAAATCAGCCAGTAATTGTTCTACAGGAATATTCATGTGCATTCCTGCCAGAATTCTGTCTAACTCCAACAGAATCGGAACCTCTTTCTCATAGAGAAGTTCCATATCCCGCTTTGCATCCACAAATGCTCTTTCTAAGGAATAACCTGCATTCAAAGAAGCAGATACAGCCTCCACCATACTCTTAAACTGGCTGGTCAACTCCCTTTTTACCTCTTCCACTTTCTGCTTTTTCATATGATGGTAATCAAATATTGCAAACGGTAATAAAAACAAGAACGCCTTATACGAATCAAAGAACAGATAACAGATCAGGACACCTTTTATCATCTCTCTGACAGCATATTCGATCCAGTCCTTCCAGACAAAATGATATAGCCTATAATCCCGCCCCGGTTCTGCCGAATACTCCGGATTGGACAGATCATGTGGTACCTTCGACGTACTTCGTATCCTGTATAACATTCTTTTTTTCACGTTATCCCTCCTTTCCATCCGGATTGCAAAAGCTTCCGGTCTTTCACCAGCGTCTCCTTTTTCTCCAGTTTTCCAATAATCCTGCCGTCTTCTTCCCCATATTCACAAAATTCATACAGCGGATGCATTTGGATCTCTCCTCCTTCCACACCTAACACCTCACTGATTTCCAATACTCTCCGGCTGTTATCCCTGAGCCTTCCAAGATGGACTACAATATCAATCGCCGCCGCAATCTGCTGCCGGATTGCCAATACCGGCATATCATATCCCATCAGGATCATCGTTTCTAAACGGAGCATCATTTCTTTACCGGAGTTACCGTGACCACTACTGAGACTCCCGTCGTGACCGGTCAACATGGAATTCATCATGTCCATCGCCGCCGCATCCCGCACCTCTCCTACAATAATCCTGTCCGGTCGCATTCGAAGTGCTGTCTTGATCAGCTGTGACATAGAGATTGCATTTTCCCCTTCCACATTTGCATTTCGCGTTTCTAACCGTACCAGATTGGGAATACCATTCAACTGCAATTCTGCAGAATCTTCAATCGTAATGACCCGCTCCTCCGACGGAATATAACTGCTCAATACATTTAAGAAGGTTGTCTTACCGCTTCCGGTGCCGCCGCTGATAAAAATGTTATATCTTGCCTTTACTAATACCGCCAAAAAATCAGCAGCTTCCCGGGTAATGGATTCCATCTGAATCAGTCTCTCCATTGTAAAAAAGGCTTTCGGAAACTTACGGATCGTCATTACCGCACCATTTAACGCAATTGGCGGGAGTACCACATTTACTCTGGAGCCGTCTTCTAATCTGGCATCTACGATTGGCACAGTTTCATTCACGATTCGATTACAACTGCTCACAATCTGCTGTATCACATTTCTAAGCCGCTCGTCACTGGAAAAAGACTCCTCAATCTCCATGATTTTTCCTTTTTTTTCAATAAAAATACGATCGGTTCCATTTACCATAATCTCTGAAATTTCTTCATCTTCTAACAACCCTGACAAAATATCCAGCCTGCGCATAGCATTAAATAACTCTTTTTTCAGCATCTGCATTTCCGCAACCGATAGAAAACTTTCTTTACTGCGACTTAAGATTTCCTGCTCAATTCGCTCATAAATCTCCTCATCTGTCAGGTTTTGATTCAAATTCAGCGTATCCAACAGCTCCTTTTGCAATCGGATTTTTTCCTTCTCCATTTTTCCTGTCATACCATATGCTCCTTTTCTTTTTATTTCCGCGAACGATGATCCGGGCGAACAGGCTTGCTAACTTAAGCGAAACACCGCTTCCATCTTTTCATTAATCTCTTCTTCCCGTTCCATATTGATAAACCAGATTTTCTCCATTACATCATCTAATCCATATATCTTAAGCATCCTTTCAAACTTCTCTTTTTTTACCATAGCTTTTTTCTCCGTCAGATACGGCACGATCAATGCATCAAATACCAGAAACAGATTAAAATCCTTTAGTACACCTGTTCCAATATCAAAGATACCCCCCCTGTAATACTCACACTTTTCCAAAACCTTTTGCAGCCATTCAAGGTCTTCTTTTTCAAGCTGCTTTGTATCAAAAGGCGAACTTGCAGAGGGAATCAGCCCCTCACTCTGCTCCATCCACTCTAACACCTTGTCCTCTTTTCTCTCCTTTACAAAATAAAAAAATACATCTGGGTTTTTTCCTTCTTCCTCAAAAAAGCTGTAATCTTCCATTCCCACATAAAGCCACCTTCCATATTTCCCTTTTTTAACAGTCTCCAGGGCAAGAGATGTTTTTCCGCACCTGCCAACCGGAGAATAAAAAGCAACCATTCTTTTTTTAATTTTCTGATTGACGCTGAGCTGATCTGCAATCTCGCCGATCCGCTTTCCAATTACCTTTGCACTCTGATACCGAAACAGTGGATAGAAGTTCAACGTACCGGCTTCCACTTTCTTTTCCGCCACCTCCTGCTCTGTCAGCCAGATCAAACACAGATTTTGATACAGGTGCTTCAGTTCCAGAATCTCTTCTTTATCCGTTCCTGCCAGAATATCCAGTTCCCTCTTTTCCAAATGTTTTATCAGCACCTGTTTGTCCGTAAATGCAGACACGCTCCAACTTCCCTGCCGGTTCAAATAAGCAGCCAATTTATCCACATAATATTCTTCTTCATCCAGAATTCCTATCTTTAATACTTTCATTTCTTCTACTCCAATTTTGTTTATCTCCAGTATCTATTCAGCAGGGCTGAACAGTTACTATCTCCACAGCTGTGCCAGTATTGTTCCCACTGCAATCGGTATGGAAAAATGAATCGTCTCCTTAAGTGACACAACTTCCTTGCGTCTCCATCGCCCGATCATCCTGACCATTCCAAAAATCCCTCCGACCAAAAAGGATCCTGCCAGAATTGTAATTGCCTTCTCCGGAAAAAAGGTCGCCGTCACGCAAAAAAGTTTGATATCACCTGCGCCCAACCCATGTATTACAAACAAAAAGAATAATGCAATAAAAACAATTCCTGCCATTTTTATGCTTTGAATAAGTCCCGCCCAGCCACCTCCGATTACGGCAAAAACAAGACCCGCCAGCAAACCGGTCAACACTACCGTATTTTCAATCTTTTCGCTTTTCATGTCTGTATAAACTGCTCTTATAAACAATCCAACCAAAAACAAATATTTCATCCATATCATTCTACCAAGTCCTTTCCTGATTCCTCTTACAATTCTTCCTCTTTTCCGATTCGTATAAGTGGAATTTTTGCCATTATATTGCTTCCGGTCTGCCCTGTCTACAATTGTGAACGAAATAGCAAAATAAACATAGAAATTTCAAAAAGTGCCTGAAATTATAACTTTTTATGACGCCTTTTTGAACGTTAGTTCATAACTTTCTTAACTTTTGTTCATAATTTTGAACAAATTTTCATAAAGATGAATAAATAAAACTTCTTTCTCCTATACTTTTAAATGCATACCACAGATATCCGGTACCGCTATGGCTCAGCAAATTGTTTTAATCATATAGCAACTTTATTGATGGACAAACTTATTGACTACATAGATTAGCATATCCTGCCTGAGAGATTTCAAAAACAATGCAAAAAACGATTACCGGATGACAGGTAATGCAGGAACCATATAGAATTTTGAAACGGGAGATAACCTCTCAAAGCCAGAGGTCATATGAAAAAGGAGGATTATATGAGAACAGCATTTCATTCAAAAACATTTCGAAATAAAAAAAGGAATCCATCCTCACAATTGACTGTGACAACAGATTCCTCTTTACTGATTGATTTAAATAATACAAAAAAGAAAATTGATACCCTGTTACTCCATCTCAATTACCAGACAGATCCGGATCTGATCGACTGCTATGCATACCAGCTAAAAGGAGCGTATATGCAGTACAAATTCCTGCTAAAACAAATTCAGCAAAATGAATGACCGGTCCGGTTATTCAAAGATCATAGTGACCGCTACTCCTTTTCGGTCACATATTTATTAAGCGTATCTACTACATCATTGAGATTATATGGCTTTGCTATATAATCATCCAGCTTAGCCTCTAAGATTCGTTCCTTGTCCCCAAACATCGCCCTTGCGGTGACTGCAATGATCGGAAGCCTCTCTTTTCCCATCATCACTTCCAGATCCCTGATTTTCTGAGTGGCTTCTAATCCGTCCATAACCGGCATCTGAACATCAAACAGTGCCGCCTGATATTCTTTCTTCTTATAAAGTTCTACCGCTTTTTCTCCATTTTCTGCAATATCATAGGAGTAACCAGCCATACCTAATAACTTACCGATTACCTGTTGATTCACAGGTTCATCTTCCGCAACAAGAATCCTTGCTTTCGCATGTGCATTGATGGAATACAGTGCCGGATCTTTTTGCTTTGCATCTTCCGTTTCTTCATCATCTGCCTGCTTCATAATCTTTAACGGAATCTCCACAATAAAAGTAGAACCCAGTCCTTCCTTACTCTGTACCATGATATCACCACCCATCAGTTCCACCAACTGTTTGGTAATAACCAGACCCAGACCGGACCCTCCATACTTACGGGTATCAGATGCATCAACCTGTGAGAATCGGATAAATAATTTCTTCTTGTCCTCATCTGATATACCAATTCCGGAGTCTGCTACGGCAACACGCAGCTTAATCTTATCCAGAACATCATCGATACATGCAACCTTAATTCGTACTCCACCTTCATTTGTAAATTTGATGGCATTGGAAATCAAGCAGTTCAACACCTGTTGAATTCTCTGAGCATCGCCTCGTACCAGCTTCGGCATGGTTCCACCAAAAGAACAATCTAACGTCAATGACTTACCTCTTGCTACCGGAAGCTGGGCAGCTACCGTCTCTTCAATCAACTCCTTTATATCAAAGTCCTCATCCCGCAAATTGTACTTTCCTGCCTCTAACTTGGACAAATCCAAAATATCATTGATCAATCGAAGAAGCGTATCCGCACAATTCTTGGCTGTGGTCAGATTATCCCTATGATCAGCCTGCAAATCATCTGCCATCAAAGTAAGCTGCAACATTCCCAAAATGCCATTGATCGGGGTACGGATCTCATGTGACATATTGGCAAGAAATTCTGCCTGTGTCTTATAAGCAACATTGGCATCCTCAATGGCTGCGGATAATTTCATTTCTGTTTCCTTATGATCTGTAATATCAATCACAACCATATTTATGTAATCAGGTTCCAGCTTATACATAACGGTATGAAACGTTTTGTTGATATTTTCCATGGTAATCTCTACCGTCAGAAATTCTCCCAGTTTTGTTCCTGAATTGTCATATGCCTTAAACCATGCATTGATGCTCTGCAGCGTCTCTATCCTGCTTTCTGATAGCACTTTATTATAATAATCCGATACATCCAGATCAAACATTTTTCCAAAAGTTTCATTGGCTTCCGATATCTGATATCCAAAATTACGTCTTGTCTGAGGATCTCTTAAAATATGAACCTGTGCAAACCCGATCGGCAGATTCATAAACAGTTTTTTATATTTATCACTCTTCACGTTAGAGACTTTTTCTTCTTTTTGCATGACCCCAAGCATATAGGCTGCAATCCCAATTACAATAACAATAATTATGAGATGAACAATCAGAAACAAACGCTTAATATTCTCCTCTGCTCCTATCTCACTCAGCTTACCTAATAATAAAATGGTACTTGCTGCCACCACTGCAATCAGTAACAGCACTAATAGAAAATAAATTATCTTTGACTTGGATAACTGTTCATTTTTTTCCATTGTACATCCCCCTTTTATTCCTTCACCCATCACAGGATATCGATGTTTTTCGAATACTTTCTATTCTTCTGTGTTCCGGAACGTCTTCACTAATTCCGCAAGATATTCCTGCAGCTTGTCTTTCAAATCTTCTCTCTCCAAAGCATATTCCACTGTTGCCTTAATAAATCCAAATTTGTCCCCCACATCATATCGGATTCCTTCAAAGTCATATGCATAAACCGCCTGACTGATCATCAGATTCTTGATGGAATCTGTGAGCTGTATCTCTCCCCCCGCACCCGGTGTCTGCATCTCTAAGTAGTCAAAGATTTCCGGAGTCAGAACATATCTTCCAAGAACAGCAAGATTACTCGGTGCTTCCTCTTTCTGTGGCTTTTCCACCATAGAACTGAGTTTTACTCTTCTACCTATAGGCGCCTTGGCAGGCTCTACAATACCGTATTTACTGATATCCTCATCCGGTACCGTCTGCACACCTACAATGGATGCCTGAACCTCATCATATGCTTCGATCAACTGCTTTAATGCCGGCTTTCCTCCCTTGTTTTCCACCACATCATCTCCAAGCAATACGGCAAACGGCTCGTCACCGATAAAGGATTTTGCACAGAGAATCGCATGTCCAAGTCCCCTTGGCTCTTTCTGCCTTACATAATATATATTAGCCATATCGGCAATATCACAAATCATATCACACTCTGTCTTTTTATTGGACTCCATCAGTCTGTTCTCCAATTCATAAGCACGGTCAAAATGATTTTCCATACAATGTTTATTGGAATTGGTAATGATCAAAATCTCTTCAATTCCACTTTCCACCGCTTCCTGCACAATATATTGAATAGTGGGAATATCCACAATCGGTAACATTTCCTTTGGAATTGCCTTTGTTGCCGGAAGAAACCGGGTTCCAAGTCCTGCTGCCGGTATTACCGCTTT
>CAJOPP010000030.1 GCA_905236365.1 uncultured Lachnospiraceae bacterium | reverse complement strand
TTCTCCTGTTTCCGGTACGCCGCCCCAATTCAGTCCAATACCCCATGTAATACTGTCTCCAATACAGGCAACCTTGAGTTTTTCATCTCCCGTTCTCGCTTCTACCTGCGGCACCACACCAAATTGACCAATCATCAATACAAGTGTCAAAACCAATGTCAATACACTTTTCATGATTGATTTTCGCTGACGGTGTAAAAATTTCTTTTGTTTCCTTTTCATGCCGTTCTCACTTTCTTTCATGCTTATTTTCCACCTTTCCGCAAAAGACACCGATACATTATGAAACATATTGGCTGACTTTCGCTTTTATTCAGATTTATCTATTCTAACAAACTTAAAAACAAAAATAAATGTAATATCCTACTAAGTTTATATAATGTTCTACTCTTTTCTTTTTCAATAAACTTGATGAGAATACAAAATATCTAATTCAAACACAAAGGACTCCTGATAAAACGCATATTCCACTGCATGCAGCAATGAATTTGCCTATATCAGAAGTCCTTCTTTTTACTTTATTACCCTTACAATTCCATAATTCCGGTCAAGAATAACCAACCTGCCTGCCTTTCCAACTTCTATACTGCCAAGCTGATCAAGAAGTCCTAATGCCTTCACCGGATTATAGGTAGCTGCCTTTACTGCTGATTCCACCGGAACACCCATCTTGATCACATTAATCATGCAGTCAAACAGATTTGTTACACTTCCAGCCAGCGTTCCATCCTTCAGAGTGGCTGTATTTCCCTTTTTGATCACCGGAAGACCTCCTAACTCATACTCCCCATCTTCCATACCGCAAGCCCGCATACTATCACTGATCAATACAATCCTATCATCACCAAACATCTTAAATGCTGTACGGATCACTGCGGGATGAATATGAATTCCATCACAGATCATCTCTGCCATAATATCCGGTTGGTCTGCAGCTGCTCCAACAACACCCGGCGCTCTATGGGTCAATCCTGACATTGCATTAAACAGATGTGTCACATGCTTAGCACCAGTCTCAAATGCCTTTACCGTTTCGTCATAATCTGCCATCGTATGTCCAATTGAAAAGCGAATCTGATCTTTCAACTCCGCAATACAGGAAAGTGCACCCTCTACTTCCGGTGCAATCGTAACCAGTTTGGTCAGACCCTTTGACGCTGCAATCAGCTCTCTCAAAAAATCTGCATCCGGTTTATGTACAAAATCCGGATTTTGTGCTCCACACCGGTCCGGAGAAATAAATGGTCCCTCCAAATTGATTCCCACCAAATCTGCCTGTTCTGCCGAATCTCTGTGTTCCGCTGCCGTTTTACAAATCGTGATCAATCGGTCTTTTCCCAATGTCATGGTAGCTGGACAAATACCGGTAACTCCTTTGCTCAACTGAAACTTTGCCATCTCCGTAATTGATTCCTCTGTCCCGTCGCAAAAATCATAACCAACACACCCATGGAAATGGATATCTGTAAGTCCCGGTATCACCATCTGTCCTTCTGCATCCAGAATTTCATCCTGCTCGTCCTTTATCTCTCCAATTTCTGTAATTATACCTTCCTTTATCCTGATATCCTTTTTCTCAAATCGAAATTCCGCCGTGAAAACTCTGCCATTCTTAATTATCATTCCTCAAACCTCTTCTCATCCCGTTCCAGCTCTTTACCCGAAACACTATATTGCAAATAATCTACTATTTCCACAAGCGTTCATTCGTACTGTCCCTGCTCTATAATCCTTCAATATACTTCAGTGCCTCCTGATCTCCTACAAGGGTAACATCATTATGCAACTGCAAAACAGAAGCCGGGATTTTGGGAGTAACCGGTCCAAAAAATGCCTGTTTTACAATATCTGCTTTGCCTTCCCCATTTACAACAATTACAATCTTCTTAGCCTGCATAATGGATTTGATTCCCATTGTATAGGCTTCTTTCGGGACCAGTGATTCATCCGCAAAAAATCTTGCATTCGCCTTTACGGTACTCTCGGCAAGTTTCACACAGTGAGTTTCTTTCTCAAAGGCTTCTCCTGGCTCATTGAACCCGATATGTCCATTATTGCCCAAACCCAACAACTGGAGATCCACTCCGCCACTTTGCAGAATAATCTGATTATATTCTCTGCAGGCTTTCTCCGAATCTTCCTCCAGACCGTTTGGAACATAGGTATTTTCTTTTAAAATATTGATATAATCAAAAAAATTGGTATTCATAAAATAACGGTAACTCTGGTCATTGTCCCCTGACAATCCCTTATATTCATCCAGATTGATACTTGTCACTTCTGAAAAATCCAAATCCCCTTTTTTGTACCATTCAATTAGCTGGGAATATATTCCCAAAGGGGTAGAACCGGTTGCCAATCCTAACACACATCTGGGTTTCATAATAATCTGAGCAGAAATAATATTGGCTGCCATCCTGCTCATCGAATAATAATCTTCTGCTTTAATAATCCGCATGTCTTTTCCTTCCTTATTTCTAGTATCTATATGCCGGTACTCAGTCACAGAGAAGCATTTCCGGAATATATTCATTGACTCAGTAAAAGGAACACCGACACTTTGTATTGGATTACATATTCTCAGTACGGGTGCGGTATTCCGTCGGCGAAACTCCTTCATAGCTTTTGAAAATTCTTGAAAAATGAGTCACATCCTGAAATCCTACCATTTCTGATATGTCCTGAATCTTCATTGTTGTTGTATCTAACAATTCTTTCGCTTTATCCAGCCGGATCCTGTTGAGGATTTCAAAAAATCCCTTTCCTGTATATCGGTTTAACAGTTTGCTCAAATGCCAGTTACTGACAAAACATTCCTCCGCTACATCCAACAGACTGATTTTCTGTGTATAGTTCTCATACATAAAAAGAATTGCACTCTTTACAATATAATTGTTTGCGTCTGTAAACTTCAGTTTTTCTCCGGTACTCTCATCCACAGTCGGTCTATTTTTAATAAAAGTTTCAAAAAGATATTTTTCACTGTTATTTTCCAGATTCCAGACTTCGTTATTAATTGTTTCTTCTTCTGAGGTGCCCCGAGACTTTAGGTTATTGGTCATAGCCTCAATCGCTTCTTCCAATTCATCAAACTTCGATGGCTTTAATAAATATCTTGTTACACCCAGCTTTATCGCCTGTTGTGCATACTCAAAATTGCGAAAGCCTGTCAACAGGCAAACTTCAATATCCGGAAATTCCGATTTGATAGCAGCTACCATTGTGAGTCCGTCCATATATATCATGGAAATATCAGAAATCAACATATCCGGCTTCAACTCCCTTACAAGTTTCAATCCTTCCATACCATTTCCTGCAGTTCCCACAATCTCACAGTCCCAGTGTTCCCATTCAATTCCCTTTTGTAACCCCTCTACGATAATGGGTTCATCATCTACTATAATTACTTTATACATACGCTTCTCCTTTGCTCTGCACAACCTTGAAACAGTGTGGTTACAGTCCCCTTTGTTATTAACAATGGGTAGTTTACGTATATTATAGCATATCTTATTAACCTTTCACAGCACCTGCTGTCATACCTTTAATAATATATTTCTGTAATAGAAGGTAAACCAGTAACACCGGAACCACAATCATGGTAACAGACCCAAACAAAGCACCATAGTTCACTCCTTCTTTGGATGCAATATTATTAAGAAGAATTGTAATCGCCCAATTATCTTTAGTTCGAAGGAAGAACATCTGCGTAAACAAATCGTTATAACTCCAAAGGAATGAAAAGATTGCAACTGTCACAAACGAAGGCTTTGTAAGCGGCATAACCACTTTGAAATAAGTCTGAACCATTCCACACCCTTCCATATAAGCAGCCTCCTCCAACTCCATTGGAATCCCTTCAATATAGCTGGAAAGTACGATGATTGCAAAAGACATATTACCTGCAATCTGAGGTAAAATAACAGACAACAGATTCAGTCCTACATGCTCTGTATTTACAATACCCCATTTACTCTGCATTCTGATAACCGGAATAATGGTCGAATAAATCGGAAACATCATACCGGCATATAATAATGTATTCAGAATCTTTTTTCCAGTGAATCTGTATCTTGTCATAATATACGCTGCCATTCCTGCAAACAGAACAACAACAACAGCAACCGTTCCTGATATGATAAAACTATTTCTGTATGCCTTTAAAATATCATAATTGGCAAAAATATTCCGATAGTTATCCAGCGAAAATAAGTCTCCCAATGGTAACGAAAAGGAATTGTTATAAATCGCTTTCTTATCCTTAAAAGAGTTCATAACAGACCATACAAGAGGAAATATCGTTGTGAGTGACCACAAGCTCAGAATTAAATATATAATTACTGTTGATGTTTTGATTGTTTTCCCTTTCACCTCAACACCTCCTACCCTTCATAATCACTGTTCGACCTAAATAAACGATTCACAATACCGGAAAGAACAACTCCAAGTATCACAATTACCACAGCAATTGCAGATGCATAATCCACATCATTTTGTACCTTTGAATACATATATGTACCTGTCAGCCATGTACCTGACATGCCATTGACTAACATTGTCCACGGAAGGTCAAATACCTTCAAGGCACCTGTCACAGCTAAAATAACACAAGTAGAAATACTGTTGCGGATCAAAGGCAGCGTAATGTACCACGACTGTTGGAATTTGGTTGCTCCATCCAAAGAAGCCGCTTCGTAATATTCCTCTGAAATTCCGCTGATTCCTGTTAATAAAATAACAAAATAGAATCCTACATACTGCCAGATGACCGGTATCAACATCGTGACCATAGCATGTGCCGGATCTTTCCAATCAATCAATTCGTTACTCCCCGCATCCAGATAGCCTATAAACTGAAGAATCTGGTTAATCATCCCTTTATCATAAAGGAAAATCAGATTAAACAGCAAACCCAAAGCGGTTGCAGATATAACAATCGGGAAAAAGAAGGTAACACGGAAAAAACCTGCACCTCTTTTGATATTACTTACAAGAAGTGCCAAAACAATTGCAATTCCAACCTCTCCAATAATTGTTGCAACGATCATGATTCCTGTGTTCTTCATTGCAATTCCCATCTTCTGATCATGCAATATTTTTTCATAATTTTCATACACCGGAACGTGCCATTCCCCCGATGGTGAAGCCATATATTTTATATTCTGAAAACTGTTTAAGATATTTCTTACAAATGGATAATATAGAAATACAAACATAAATAAAAATGCCGGTATCAGAAAAAATATAATGAACTTTTTATTTTGATATATTTTTGCGTCCATATTTTACCCCATATCTTTCTACAAATAAGAGGTTGGCTACATTGAATGCGACAACCTCTTTCTATTCCGGTTATTACCGGATTATACCTCTTACTTATCCGGAGCGGTCCTAGCGTACCGATCCATTCCTATTCAGCATTTGTCCTATAAGTCCTAAACGAATCGACACACTGCGAAATGGGCATGTTTTAACGAACCACTCCTTTGAAGTATAACGAGGCTTACTCGTTATCAAATTTAACTTCGCTTTTATTCAAGAACGTCTCATGCATTCTTGCTGCGAATGCTTATGCTTGTCTGAACTCTCCTTACGGTTATTCAGCGTTCAGAGACAACACTTCTTCCACTGCACTTTCAATAGTAACAGTACTATTTACCAAATCTGCCATACCTGCAAAGATTGGAGCTCTTGCAGCTTCAGATAACTTATCCTGAACAGCAGTAGAGATTCCCGTTGCACCTGAACAATATGCAACGCCAGCCTTACCTAGCGGAGATAACGTACTCTCATCAATCTGTACACCGTTCTTAAGTGCTGTTGCAGAAGTACCTGCAAACTGAGAAACCTTCTCATCACTTGTCATGTAAGATACAAAATCAACAGCTGCTGCACGCTTGTCAGGATCTTCCCAACATTTCTTCGTAATATAATAACCCATTGAAAGACCACCAATAATATCAGTGGATTTGCGGTTACCCTGACCCGGAACATACGTTACCGTAAAGTTATCAATATCATCTACGGCCTCCTCAATCCCACCGGTTTTCCAGGAACCATCAATTAAGAATGCTGCCTTATCCGATGTGAATAACTGGAAGGTCTCTGCATCTGTTGCAGTTAAAGTATTATCCGGGAAATAACCTTTTTCGTAAAGAGTCTTAATATCAGTAAGCCCTTCTACCCACTGTTTTCCCAACTCGTCATCAACAGCAACTGGTAGTGTATCATGTGTTTCTGCATCCTGATGATTGTAGATTGAAAACTCAAACCAGTAATGCGGAACTTCCTGCAATGAAGCTGCAATCGGAGTGTAACCGGCATCCTTAATAGTCTGACACATTTCTAAGAACTGCTCCCAGGTCGTCTCTGCAGTCGGAGCTTCTACTCCTGCCGCATCCAATACTTCTTTATTTACAAACAAACCTTCCCAGTAACCATTTACAGGTACAGAATAATTAACTCCATCTACCGGAGAGGCTCCTAACATATCATCCTTCATGTTTGATGCATAATCCGGAAACTCCGCTCTGATCTCATCCACAGAAACAACCTTTCCCTGCTCAACGAACTGATTAGAGTCCACACCATTGAAGAAGAACAATACATCCGGTTCAGAACCCGTCTCAAAATCGGTAAGCACTCTTGTCTTGAAAGTCTCATCCGATGTTGCCGAACTATCCTCTACCGTATTACCAGTCTTGTCTTCCCATTCAGAAACTGCTGTCTTATAATTTTGTGCATTGGTGTCCTCACCTGCATAAGTGGTCGTTACACTTAACTTCACGGCTTCACCGCCATCACCGTTTGTCTCCTGTTTTGTATCAGAGGAAGTATCTGTACTGCTTGTATCCGAACTTCCTCCTCCGCATCCTACTACGGACATGGCCATGGCTCCTGCCAGAGCTAATGCTAACGCTTTCTTTTTCATATAGAATTCCTCCTGTTCCTTTTACCCTTGAGAATCACATTCCCTTCTACCAGGCACTCTTTTCTTATTCAACTTCATTACAAATTCTATTTTATAACAAAACAGAAATTTGTTAATGATTTTAATTGGTATTTTCTTGGTTTTATTTGGCGATTTTTTCTTCCGTTTGACTATGTTTGACATGTTTCGAACAACTACAGACAAAAATACCGGGTAACCCATAACTCTACCCGGTATTTTCGTAACAATTCATCTTTCAGCCGTCTGAACCTGCTGCGGGCGAAGTTCCAACAACGTATTTTCTCCTTTGCCTATCCGCTTTTTCTCTTCTTTACGTTCCCGAAACCTCTAATAGTTTTGTCCGATTAATCTTTATCTCACTCACGGTCAGATTTTCTGTTGTATTTTGAATCGTAAGACCACTTTCTTCTCCATATAACAGTTTCAATCTCAAATTCACATTACGGATTCCAATATGATGCATATTCTCCTCAAGATTACTTTCCTGTAACAGTTTTTCAATCTTCTCTGCATTCTGTTTGCTGATATTTCCATTATTTTCCACAACAATATGCAGATATCTTCCATCGCCAAATATTTTTAATTTTCCATAGCGATTACCGTATGCATCTCCCCCGTGATCTACCATATTTTCCACAAGAGGCTGTATAATCAGACGTGGAATCCGAATCTCTAATAGTCCTTGCTCCACTTCTTTTTCAAAGGTAAATTTGTCGCCAAACCGCTGTTCAATAATATACAAATAAGCATCTACATATTTCAATTCTTCTGAAATGGTGATAAACGATTCTCCCCGACGATTCATCGTTGCCTCCATCATGATTCCTAAAGATTCTACCATTCCACTAACTGATTTATCACCGCTCATTCTCGCTTTCCAGTTGATGATTTCTAAAGTATTATTCAGAAAATGCGGATTAATCTGAGACTGCAGTGCCTGCATATTGGCATCTCGCAAAGCCACTTCTTCTGCGTAAATCCGATTGAAGGATTCCTCCAAATTGGCTGACATGTGATTAAAGGTATCCACCAGCCTTCCAAACTCCTGGTTTCTATGAAATTCCTCAATCTGAACACCATAATTACCACTATCGATTTCCTCCGATGCATACATCAGTTCAGAAATCGGTTTGCTGATATTGGTATAAAAATAGTAAAACGTTGCAAACAGCAGCGGAATCAACAGCACTAAAATGATTACATAGGTATAGATCATCGTATTTCTCTCATTGAACATTCCTGCATGATCCAGTTTGATCACATAGGAAATTTTCTGCCCATTCACATTCATGGTATAATACGCAAGGGAATTCTTTTTGTCATATTGGTTGACGATCTGGTTCGTTCCTACCGTATCATCCTTTAAAATATGCTGTTTTGCAAAGTCCCGAATGACCTCTTCCTCTTCCTTACTCATATTGTCCGGCTTTTTGATCTGAACATTATCTAAAAAAATCATACTGTCCTGTTTGAACACTACATTATTCAAACTTTTAAACATCTGATTCTCATTCACTTCCATCACCAGAACTGCAAAGGGTGTGTAATCACTAGTCACCATATTCCGCACAAGATATAAATGTCCTCTTATATATACCAGTCTGGTATCGGTTCCTAACTCCGATGCAACCTTTCTGATCGGCTTCATCGCATTTGCCTTAAAATAATTGATATTCGAATATGTAGCTCCTGCCCTATTGCTATAAGTATAATACTCCTGCCTGGTCGGTCTGTTAAATAAAAGAATCGTATTGGAGATTAACATACTGTATTTGTATTGCCGATTCAGGTAATTTGATACCTCCCGGTACATTTTCATCTCAGCGACATCATCATTCGCCTCAATAAACTCCAGATAATTGTCCCGGATAATTCCATCATAAGAGGCCTGTTTGGAGTCAGCAATCGCATTCATAATATTGATTTCACAGAGCTCTGCAGCGTTCTCCATAGCAGTCGTTACCGTGTCCTCAATCTGACGAGTCGTCTTTGTCTCGGAATAATAGAAAAGAGCAACCGATAACGTTATATAGGGAACAATCCAACATAAAACAATCACCTTCACCATTCCTGTAATTAAATCTGATTTACGAATGGAGCCTCCGCGTTTCCATACTCCTTTTAATATTGTTACATTTCTTTTTAGCGAATCTGTTGTCCTTCGTATCACAATTTGCCTCCTAAATCGTATCTATTCAGCATCAATGTCATTTACTTAAGCCGGACGTTGCCGGATATGTTATATGTTTTCCATTTCGGGCACGAGCTAAAGCATACCTTCGAACTAAG
>CAJOPP010000029.1 GCA_905236365.1 uncultured Lachnospiraceae bacterium | reverse complement strand
TTGCGAAGCAATTAACTTCTTCTCCGCGAGGTGCGCATCCCGCGGAGCGTTTTTGCTTTATAGGAGACGAAGTTTCCTATAAAGCAATAAAAAGGAGGGGAGACATATCTCTCCCTCCACTTTCAAGAAATCTGATTTGAAATCAACCCTTCTCAATCTTACAACTATAATGTTTATACTCCGAAGATTTGCTGGAAACCGTTTCATCATAGTTCACTCCAATGATCAGGATATTTCCTTTATAATGATCAAACTTATCAAGATAGTTCTTTTTTTTATCTGATCTACTGCATCATCCCTGTTGTGTATTCACAAAACATTCATGAAGTCTGCCTCTTCCATCGAATCACTGCTGTACCGATAATCAGAATATAACCGATTACACTCATCGCCACCGGCACTTCCGAAAAAAACAGGAATCCCCATATTGCCGCAAAGATAACCTGAGTATAATCAAATACCGAAATTTCCTTTGCCGGTGCATATTTGTAGGCTGTAGTTATACCAAACTGTCCCAAAGTTGCCGCTGCACCTGCCACAATCAGACAGAGTAACTGTTTCCAGGTCATTGGATGATAATCAAATAGAAAAAACGGTGCTGTCACGATGCATGAAAAAAGAGAAAAACACATAACGATCACCGATGTCTTCTCTCCCTTTTTTCCCAGACGTCTTACAAATACATAAGCCGTTCCTGCTCCAAATCCTCCATACAGACCAATCAGTGCCGGAACAACCCGGAGATTGGCAGTAGGACGGATAATGAACAAAGCACCAATAAATGCGACCATAGTTGCCAAAAGATCTCTTCTGTCCGGTTTTTCCTTTAGAATCGGTATTGAAATCAGAATTGCAAAAAATGGAGATAACTTATTGAGCATATTGGCATCTGCAATATCCAGTTTATCAATCGCATAAAAATTAGCGATCAGACCGGATGTACCGAACAGACATCGAAAGAATATATCTTTCCGATTTTCCCTTTTTACATGAAATCCTTCTTTGGAACGTAACAATAAAATCACAGAAACCACTCCGGCCACTGCATTTCTAAAAAAAGCCTTTTGCATAGTTGGCAGATTTCCAGACATTCGAACAAACATTGTCATAAGTGAAAATCCAAACGCTGCAGCAATAATGCATAAAATTCCTTTCGTATGATTATTTAAGTTCTTTCTTTTTTTTATTCCTGTATCCATAACTCTTCTTCCTTCTTCATTGCATCTTCTACGGAATTTCCATAAAAATGTTTTTCTTATTCTGTGATTCTTTACTTATACTTTATAAGTAACTATTCTGCAAAGCCGAACAGGTACCTTTATTATTCCATAGTAGAATAACACAGTCTTTTTTATATAACAATTCCATTTACCAAATATATATTTTTTAATTGCGATTGTCCAGTAAATTCGGTATAATATTGATATAAATGATTACAGTTCATTTGCCAGCCAGTAAACAGCACGTCTCTCGTAGAATTTATTGACAGCTATTCCTGCGTTCGGCTAACCACTGAACTGTAACACTGCGAAATGTGCAATTCTGCAGAGAACTTTACATTTCGGATTAGTAATTTATTTTTGATTCTTACAAGAATATTACAAAACTATTATAGAAAATTTGAGGATTCTATTCATTATGAAGAAATTTATTATCATTGGCAATATTATAACCGGTTTATTAGTTTTATTTGTTTCTGTATCGGTGTTCTTCATCAAAATGCCTGTTACCAGACAGACCTATTCTGTTCGCGAGTCTGCAGATACCGGATGGTATTACGCAGACGGAACCGAAGCTGTCTTATCCGATTTGCAGTATACCTCCAATCAGGCCTCTATTTCCCGAACGATTACGGCTGAGCAATTACAATCTGCTAATCTTTGTTTATCCAGTGAAAGTGTCAATTTTTCCGTATATCTGAATGGAACCGAGATTTACAATTATCACCCTGTTATTCATCCTATGTATGGTTTTTCCTATGGGGTTGATTTTCACAATGTAACGATTCCCTATTTTACCGGAGAAGCAACTCTCTCTCTTGAATTAGAAGATCTCAGTAAAGGAAAAATGTGGACCGGATTTAAAGATGCATACTTTGAAGACGGTGCAGAGTATCTTTTTCATACACTCACATCCAATTTTTTTAAAGTATTTATAGCTTTTCTTACCTTTGTTTTCGGTATTATTATGATGACATTAGGTCTCATTTTCCAAACCAGCAGAGATCAAAGACTGGAAATGATCTCACTCGGTGCACTTTCCATGATTCTAAGTATGTGGACCATAACCGGATCCTACTTTCTTGGAATGCTTACAGGCAATCCCGGATATGTACGAATGATCAATTTTATGACATTGCTCATGCTTCCAATTATCGGAGTAACTCTTGTAGCATGCCTCACAAAAAATGTCAAAAGCAAAAGTGTATTTTTCATTATGGCTCTGACTTTTTCAAATCTGATTTTTCATATTATCATGTTACTTGGCAAACGCATGGATTATCACGATATGTTACCCCTCTCCCACCTTTGTTTTTTATGTGGGGTTTGCGTGGCAATATACCTTGTAATACAAAGTATTCGTCAAAAACAACTTCGAGAAAAACAACCAATCGTGATTTTGATTGCCTTTATCATACTCATGACAGGCGGTATTGCAGATTTAATATTTTATTATCTTGGAACTTTCGACGATGTAGCAAGATTTTCCAGACTCGGACTACTGATTTTTGTTGCATTGCTTGCATCCTATGAGGTAGAAGAGTTTATTGTTGTTACCCGTGAGAATCAGGAGATTGAAGTTATGCGACGCCTTGCTCATGAAGATGGACTGACCGGTCTTGAGAACCGACTCTCCTTTAACGAATATGAATCCAAACTCAAACAGAATACCATCGGTAAATGCCTGGTGATCCAGTTTGATATCAATAACCTGAAAAAAGTAAATGACACCTATGGACACATGGCTGGCGATTCTTTTATCAAGGCTGCTGCCAATATTATTGCAACCTGCTTTGGCAAATATGGCAGAGTGTTCCGTACCGGCGGTGATGAATTTGTATCCATTTTCTTAACGATGGAAGACACTTCCAGCCTGGCTTCCCTTTATGCACAATGTGCAGAACAGATGAATTACCAGATTGAACAATATAATCAGAAGAAGGATTCACCAATTCCCCTTACCATTGCCTATGGCATGGCAGAATGTGATTTCAAAAAAGATGACTTAAAAGCAAAAGAGATTTTAGCGGACCAAAAAATGTATGAACACAAACGTGACATGAAAGGGTTGTCACAATAAATGATATGTCTTCTTCGAAACAATGTAAGTGAAACACTGAAAAACTTGTATTGCTTCGAAGGAAGCATATTATGATAATCAATCAACAATTACAATAGTCTCTATATATTAAAAATATTATTATCACCATCAAAACCGCCCCATCTTTTAATTCTATCAATATTTTTGATTACTATTAAAAAAGCGCATTTTTTCATCATTTTTTCCACGATAGTATTTCGGTTTTTCACCCACAAACTCAAACCCACTGCCAGCAAGTTTTCCCGCAATCTCTCTAGTACATCCATAACAAAATCTTCCATAGCGTAATGCACATCCACATCGCTCACATTTTATATAATATTTGCTTCCCTCTAAGATTTCCAATCTTCCATATCGCAAAAACAAATTTACAATCTCTAAAGGCACTCCGGTTTCATCGGAAATCTCTGTTGCTGGCGAAGGTCCATTCTCTTCTAAAAATACCTTCACTTTTCCAAAATCGTCTATATCTTCGGCACCGCAATCCTCGCATTGATATATACCACCACCTTGATAAAATAACTTTCCACTGCAATTTTTACAAAAAATTGGGCGGCGTTCCATTAAAAATTTTTCTAGATCGTTCATGATATCCCTCTCTTTCCCTAAGAAAAATCATATACCGATACCTGCAAAGTAACCGACAACGTATATTCTAACAGCGACTCGATTTTTATACGATTCCATCACTATATAATTACTTTAATTTTACCATGTCTGTTTCCAAAATAGAATGTTTTTTATTGGCATGTTTCCAATAGTTGACATGATTCTAGAGTTATAATAAAATAAATTTAATTATGTAAAAAATATAAAGGAGTATAACCAAATGCGAAAATTCGCTGTTACTCTAATGGCTTTTCTACTAATTGCCTCCTATTCCATAACTTGTTTTGCCATGGAATTGCCAGAAGATGAAAAAAATACAACAGAGCACCCGGAAACTACAGAATATCCGGATGACGTGACAAGGCCACCTGATTTAGTGGCTAATGCTGCCATTGTAATGGATGCTTCCACCGGTCAGATTCTATATGAAAAGAATGCCAGAGAACAAAAATATCCAGCCAGCACTACGAAGATTATGACTGCTACAATCGCATTAGAACAGGGCATTGATTTCAATCAAGTCATCGAAATGTCAGAAAATGCAATCTGGGGAGTGGATCGGAACAGTACCCTGATTGGTCTGGATGTGGGGGAAAAGGTCACTTTAGGAGATCTGATATATGCAACTATGGTCAAATCAGCCAATGAATGTGCTTATGCATTAGCTGAATATGTTGGTGGCGATATTGAATCCTTTGCCGGCATGATGAATGCAAAAGCAGATGAAATCGGCTGTGAACATACCCATTTTGTCACTCCAAACGGTTTGCATGATAAAAATCACTATACCACTGCATATGATATGGCATTGATTACCAAATATGCGTTACAAAATGAAACTTTTCGTGAAATAACAGGCACATTATCCTATACCATTCCAGCTACTAACCTGACAGATGAGACAAGACCTCTTTGGAATGGAAATAAAATGATCAATCCGAGCGAACCATATTATTTCGAATATTGTGAAGGTGGAAAGACCGGTTATACCACAGATGCAAATAATACCCTTGTTACCTTTTCAAAAAAGGATGGATTAGAATTAATCTGTGTAATTATGGATTGCGATGGTTCTACTTATACCTATACGGATTCCAGGGCGCTTTATAATTATTGTTACAACAATTATACTTATTTCTACCCGTTATCCGATTTTTATTTTGAATCTGCAGAGGAAGCAGATGCTGAGGAACACAATGTAGTCCTCGATAATTATTATTCCAGTCTCAATCACGGCATGGTTGATCTCAATGTTGATAAAAATTACTCCTTATTAGTCAGTAAATCTATGGATACTACAAAAATTGAGCATTCCATTACACTTTTTGACAAACCGGTCGATAATGCATTAGGTGAGATTTGCTTTTTCTACGATGGAGAACAGATTGGTTCCACGCCCATTACAACTACTACACCTCCACTCTCTTCCAAAATAATAAAAGAAAGTGAAGAAAAAGAAAATAATTCCCTGTTTAAAAAAATATGTAAAATTTTGATTCGGATCTTGATTATAATCATTGCACTTTGCATTGTTCTTTTTATTTACAAGATTTTTTCCAATTATATTCAGGATTTGAAACATGATCCAGGTAGAAGAAGCCGGCAAAGAAGTCAACATAAACGCAGAAAAAAACAGCGTGATGATTATTATTTCTAACTACGTTATAATTATTATATTAACTGAAATGAAAACGCATAATTTAATATAATAATAGAAACTGTTCTGCAGGGCTGAACAGTAACCCAAAATCAGCCTTTTAACAATTTTTTAAGTATGAGGATATACTATGGAAAACAGTGAAAATCAAAATTTGAAAGAATCCAACAATATGGATGAAAAAAAAGAATTTGTAAAATCTGACAATTCTACCAGTTTTGTTAACTCAGACAATTCTTTCAGAAGAGAATCGAACAATGATCAGATGGAAGATAACTCCGTCAGTCTTGAAAACTCTTTCGATATTATCGAACAGACCAATTCAAGAACACTTGACTATTTCAACCGGATTTATATCAATAACTTAGAATTGGTCCAAAGTCTGAAAACAGAGCTATTTGAATTAGAAATACAGATTGAGACACTGGAGAAAACACGGGAACTTTACAGTTATCAAATAGACAACCGTCGAAGCATATTTTCACCTTTAGATGGAGAAAATGACCATACTATAACCAAGGGAAAACAAATTGCTCTTCAGATCAATGACTTGGAAAATGCAAAAGAACTTTTGGAAAACCGTATTCAGGAATTGGAACAGGATACCCGGTTTTATAAAGAACAGGTTTCTATGCTTTCCAAAGCTCAAAAATGCATTCATGCCATATTTACTAACATTCATTCCGACAACACGGATGAGGATGAGGATATTCTGATTGATTTTGAAGATGCCTTTGAGTTTATTGAAGAAGATTCTGAATCTAAGACAACACATAACTATAACATGTTGATGTTACATGATTACATTGAACTTCAAGCAGCTACCCGTCTTGATCGGCGTGTCAAACAGGAGCTAATATCCACCTCTAACAAACTTGGAGTACTAAGATGGTTGCTTCATTCCGATCTGAGTCGGGCGAGAGTCACCTTGGACGAACTCTTAGCCTCTCAGAAATCAATTCTCAATTCAGTCGATCGAATATTAGATCAACTAAATTATAATATTGATACAAAACTTCCTATCGAAGATCAGCTAAATAATCTGATTCAGAATTACCAACAGCGTAACAAAGAATGTATGATTAAATTTTCCTGCGATCATTCAAAACAAGATCTGAATCTTCCTCATTTTATTAATATTCGGTTAATTCAGATGATACAGGAGATTTTTGATAATATATTTAAACATTCCGGAGCAGATGAGGTAATCGCCAAGGTTTTTATCAGCAACCGGCTTGTGGATGTGGATATTCATGATAATGGAATTGGCATACCAGAAGATTATCTTGATCGTTCCAATTGGTATTCCGGACTTCACAAGGTACAGGAAATTATCTATCAGTTGGATGGTAATTTGCAGATTCAGGGAGATTTGATTTCCGGAACAGATATACGATTTTCTTTTCCAATTAAAGCATGATTATTTTTACAAATAATGTATCTATCAGCTATGCTTCATCAATGTCATTTACTTAAGCCGGACGTTGCCGGATATGCTATATGTTTTCCATTTCGGGCACGAGCTAAAGCATACCTTCGAACTAAG
>CAJOPP010000028.1 GCA_905236365.1 uncultured Lachnospiraceae bacterium | reverse complement strand
TCACCGTATCCATTTTCTGCGTCATGATACCAACCACACGCTTTCCCGCCGCCTCACTCAAGGCCTTCAGTTCGTCCATGGACCTGTCAAAATCTTTCTCCTCACCGGTGTCCACGCCCACCAGCAATACTTTTACCGGTTCAGACTGCTGCATCTGCACATCCGGCTCATTTAACTGATAATTCGTCTCCATTATACATACTTTTCCTTTTTATAACTACCCGTCACCATTCGCGATATCGCGGCTGCGCCGCTTTCTTTTTTCTCAAACAACCACACACGAATCTGTTTCGATTTTTTCTTGTACAAGTTCCAATTCAAACCAGAAAAGGACACCGTTTTTATAGTTTTCCACGCCATATTGCTGATGCATGGAATCCATGATGGCCTTAACAATGGAAAGGCCCACGCCGCTGCCGCCGTACTCTCTGCTTCTGGCCTTATCCACTTTATAAAATTTCTCCCAAAGGTGTTCGAGTGCCTCTTCCGGTATAGGTTCTCCGGTATTGAACACCTTGACGCGCACTTTTCCCTCCAACTGCTCCAGATCAATACTGATGATGCGTTCCTTCTCACAGTGATTCACCGCATTTGTAAAATAATTGGCAAACACTTCCTCTGTCCTGAATTCATCTGCCCAGACATAGATCGGATCATACGAATCTATCTTCACCTGCACATCCTTTTGTCTGACCAGGATCGTGACAGATTGAAGATAATTCTCTATCATCTCCACCACATCAAAACGCTCCATACTGACCACATCTGTACCGAATTCAATCTGATTTAACGCCATGAGCTGCTGCACCATGCGATTCATTTTGCCTGCTTCATCCACGATCACTTCACAATAAAAGTCCCTGCTCTCAGAGTCATCGTCAATCCCCTCCTGCAAACCTTCCGCATAACCCTGGATCAGTGCAATAGGGGTCTTCAGCTCATGAGATACATTGGCGAGAAATTCCTTTCGCATCTCGTCAATCTCCTCTTTTTGGGCAATATCCTTCTTCAACTCATTATTTGCCGTTTTCAACTCCGAAATAGCCTTCTCCAAAGTTTCGGACAGTTTATTGATATTCTCTCCCAGCAGGTCCACCTCATTGCGGTCTTTCCCCTGATATTTGGCCTCAAAATCAAGCTGTACCATCTGTTCTGATATGCGATTCAATTCCAAAATAGGCTTTGTGATCCTACGGGAGACAATCCAGAAAATAATCGCTCCGGCCAAGGCCCCTATACAGCCAACATAAATAAAAAATGTATTGGCAAGCCTGGCGCTCTCCGTGATGCTTTCCATGGGTGTGCGCATCAAAAAGGAAATGCCGGAGTCAAGTCGTCCGCACAATTCCAAATACTCGATGCCGTCCGAATTGGTTCTTTGCAGGCTATATTCATCCCCGGTCTGAAGTACCTCCACAACATCCATGGGGAAAGCAAAAATATATCCGAGCAGCCTCGCCTCCAGTTCTTTTCCGCCATTTGTGGATACATATTTCACCTTCGACTGCACATCCATAATGCAGATGGAAATGTTGTAACTGCGGCATACCTGTTCCAACTCCTGTTGGAATTGATCCGACCCGTAGCTGTCACTGCCAGCCGCCTGCTTAATGGAATCATATGCATCAAAAATAACCCGCTGCTTACGATGCTCATAATATCGTCCAAGGAACAGATTATTTGCTAACAAAAGCAGCAGGATCGTACCCGCCATCACACCAATAAATATAATGGAAAATTGTCTTCTGATAGAATGTTTCATAGGATCATGCCACTACTCCTCAAATTTATATCCCATACCCCATATAGTCTTGATCAGGTCACCCTTGTCGCCCAGCTTGCTGCGCAGTTTTTTTACATGGGTATCTATGGTTCTGGCATCTCCAAAATAATCATAATCCCACACGTTATTCAAAATCTTCTCTCTGGATAGTGCGATGCCTTTATTCTCCATAAAATAAACAAGCAATTCAAATTCCTTGAAACTAAGCTCTATACTTCTGCCATCAATCCTCACCTCATGAGCATTCTTGTCCACCTCAATGCCGCCGGTGCAAAGTAATTCCTGCTTATCCGTCTGATTGGTACGACGCAGTATCGCTTCAATACGGGCCACCAGGATTTTGGGGCTAAACGGTTTTGTGATATATTCATCCACACCCAATTCAAAGCCCTGCAGTTCATCCCGTTCGTCCCCTCTGGCCGTCAGCATAATGATAGGCACCTGGGAATAGCCGCGAATCTCTCTGCACACTTCCCAGCCATCCATCTTGGGCATCATCACGTCCAACACGATCAGTGCGATGTCCTTCTGCTGTAAAAAGATGTCCACCGCTTCTTCCCCATCCGCAGCTTCCACCACATCAAAGTTGCTTTTCACCAGAAAATCCCGCACCAGCTTGCGCATTCTGCTCTCATCATCCACTACCAGAATCTTTAATCGGTCCATCCCATTGCACCTCAACCAATTTTCAATCATATTCAGCGGGAAGTAAATCTTTTCCTCCCAACTCTTCTATCTGATAACAGTATACCTCTTAATTATGTCGAAACTGTGAAATCCATGAATTTTTTCGGGTTATTCCGAGATATGGAGTTCCAATTCCTTTTCCCGCACAGTCTGTTCCCGCTCCATCAGTTGTTGCTCCCATGTGGAGTATCGATCCTGCAGTGCCCTCTCGTAGTTAAAAACATTGGGTTGATCTGCGTTAAAACTGATCACAAACATGGCCAGAATCGCAATGACCAACATTATATTAAGCATAATCGACACCGGGAGAACAGAGTTCTTTTTTTCCGGTTTGGGCGGAGACTGTACCACCCTTCTCTTTGCAGGTGCGGTCTGAGTACGTACCTCTTTGTCAAAATATTGATACAGCGGAATGGGTGGAATCTGGTCTTCTTTAAAATGCCCTTCCGTCAACAAATAATCCTGCAGTTTCTTCAGATATCCGATTCCCACAGGTGTCTTAAAGATCCGTTCTTCGATAGTTCTTCGATAAATCTTCAAAATTGTCTCCGGTCTGGTATAGTCCATATGCGATTCCAGATAGTCAGCTTTTTTCCGCTCTGTCTTTGCCAGTTCCGCATCTTTCTCCGAAAAAAAGACATACCCTTCTGCACTTATTATTTTTTGATTCTTTCCCTGCTGTTCTGTATCCAACTCTATTCCTCCCGGATTGCCATCTTTATATATCCGTTTACAGTCTGACCGCCGGCGGTTGCTGTTTCCTTCAGTTCCTCGTATTCTGATAGTTGCATATCCAACGGAACACGCTTATTATTTTTAGCTTTTTATTCTGCTGTTGCTTTTAACTGTGCTTGTCTGGAAACACCACTCTCTCAAGGGGCAACCGTTCCCACATGAGTATAATATCATATTATTTATATTTGAACAATTATATAATATGCACACTAATGTTATACTTATCTTAACAAATCAAACAGAAACAAATAAAACAATAGCAACCAGCATATACGCAGATGAGCAGGCCCGGAGCTCCGGATAATCGGCGTAATGACTTTGTATTTTCACATATTTGGAATCAGCTGCGTATTGCGCTTCTACTTGTACCTCAAGTCTATCGATTTCTGCTCCCAAAATGTCTCACCGCCTATCTATACTTTGCACTGACGTTCGAGACATTCTTGCAAAAGAAAAACACCTGCCCACATAATGGCAAGTGTCGTTTTTCATATTTATAGATTTATATTACTTATGGTTCTAATTTCATGTTGTCGCACCCCATACTGGCAACAGAAAGGGGGTGTTGCTCTTGAATACATATTGCTTTATTGCCTATGGCAATTATAACATGGGAAAATGTTTTTACAATATATTTTCAAAACTTTTGTTGTAATAGAGTAGACGGGAGTCTGAACCCAACGGGTTCGACTCCTGCCAAAGTCTCCTTTTGTTGTAATGGAGTAGACGGGAGTCGAACCCGTGTCCAAAAGCCCATTCCCTGTACTTCTACTATCATAGTCCGTTATCTCGATGGTCTCGCTCCATCTGTTCCCTCAGCAAGCAGGAAACGAACAACCTGCAAGCCTTAGTAGCTTCATGATACGCCCATACGCGCAAAGCTTAACGCATGTCGTTTCTCACATGTTTGATGCCCGGATTCCACGGTGTGAGTGCCGTAGAGCGGACAAGCCGCCTGAGGCGACGTCATCTACAGCTTACGCTGCAAATGCTAACTGATTATCTTCAGCGTTTAATTTAATTGTGCGATTAACGTGTCGCAACGGATAGCTTCTCCAGCTGCAAGACCCCTGTCGAAACCTTTACTACCCCTTAT
>CAJOPP010000027.1 GCA_905236365.1 uncultured Lachnospiraceae bacterium | reverse complement strand
CATCTCGCCTTCGGCTCGATGCTGGGCATTCGCCATATTCCCGTCTTTTTGTGCAAGCACAAAGACGGGAACATGGCTCATTGTTTTCACATCTCGCCTTCGGCTCGATGCTGGGCATTCGCCATATTCCCGTCTTTTTGTGCGAGCACAAAGACGGGAACATGGCTCATTGTTTTCACAAAAAGAGGATTGAAACATTCATCTCAGAAGTTCTCAATCCTCTTTCTTCCTTATTTGTCTGAATCTGCGTTTTCTTCCGCTTCTTTGGTTTTCTCTGTTGTATTCTCATCTTCAGATTCATCCTTTTCTTCGGATTCCTCTGTCGCATCATCCTCCTCAGATTCATCCTTTTCTCCGGATTCCTCATCCAATTCAATTTCTTCCTCATCCTCGTCAGAATAATCGTCCGAAAACTCTGCTTCCTGTTCCTCAAGATATTCCTCTTCTGAGATTTCATTATATTTTGCATTCTTATATAAGAAGTCGATTACCTCTTCATAGATAATCTGATATCCAATCTCCTGCTCAGAATAATCCTCCATAAATTCATCCACTTCGTCATATCCATAGTCTTCATAAACGTCTTTTGCATATTGTTTAATTTGCTTAGATGTACAACCTAATCCTTCTTTCTTGGCAATCACACCGATGATCAGCTCCTGATTCACACTATCTTCAATGTCCTGTTTTCTGACTTCATCAGTAATTCCAAAAAAATCCAAATATTCTTTCAGTTCCATACCATACATGCCTGCATTATATTCATTATTGCTGTCATACTCCGATTCGCACTGTTCATATAATTCTTCCGGATAGCCATCAAATGTTGAATTACTGACAATATATTCCATAATCTCTCCGGCCGTTACATATTTATATTCTTCTTCCTTCTCTTTCAGTAATTCTTCTTTTATGGATTTCTCATAATCTGCCATTGTTTTATAATCGGTGTTTTCTTTTACAAACGCTTCGTTGTATTCCGGAAGATTTTCAACGCTAATATCGTTTACCTTGACTTCTACTGTCATTTTTTTCCCAACATCTTCCTCTTCTGCAAATTCATCAGTTAATACAACTTCCACGCTTTTGCTTTCATCAGTTTTCATGCCGATCAATGCATCTTCTACTTCTGAATAAAGAATTCCCTCTCCTACTACAGCATCCTCGTCTTCACTGGAATAATCTTCTGATACCTCTCCATCCAGAGTTGCCGTATAATCAACATTGACACAATCACCAATCTCAATTCCCCGGTCCGTCACTTCATCATAAGACGCATAATCATACATATTATCAGAAATTGTCTCCTGCACCTCATCGTCTGTCACATCATATATTACTTTCGTTGCTTCTACACCTTTATAATCACAAATCGTTACATACTTTGCATAATCAATATCCAGCAAATAACCGGACGTTGTCTTTCCACATCCTGATAATGCCGAGATTGCCATAATACCAACTAAACCAATTCCTAATTTTCTCTTCATCTTTTACTCCTTCACTTCTATACTTTTTGCTCTAAAAAACCAATCATATGCTTTTCAAGTAAAATCTTAATAAGAGTAGCATGATTTCAACTAAAAGTAAAGAAATCCACAAAATTTTCATAATCTGATTGTTATGTTACAGTTCACTCGGTGGCGTACGTCTGAACAGTAACTATGTTATAACTAAAGAATTTACCAATTCTACACCACAAACCGTCCGACCATCTATTGGACCGTAACATCTGTACTATGGCAATGTATATCCTGCTGCCCGATACAGTTCGTACCATTCCTTACGGCTCAAGTGCACATTCACTGCCCTGCAAAGCTCTTCTAAATGCTCTGTATTTGTTGTTCCTGTAATCACCTGAATATTCGCAGGATGTCTCAAAATCCATGCAATGGCAATAGCTGACGGAGTCACCTCGTATTGTTTTGCCAGTCTGTCCAGAACCGCATTCAGCTCCGGGAACCGCTCATTTCCAACAAAATTCCCTTCAAAAAAACCATATTGAAGTGGGGACCATGCCTGAACCGTAATTCCATGCAATTGACAATAGTCCAATACTGCCAGATCACGTTGAATACTTCCTTCAAAATCCGTATTTGTCTCAATCCCCTGGCGTACCATCCCCGCATGCATCAGACCAAACTGCATCTGATTGACCAAAATCGGCTGTTTACAAACTGACTGCAGCAATTCAAGCTGGGCAGAATTGCAGTTACTTACACCAAACTGTTTTACCTTACCGCTCCTTTCTAACTGCTGAAAGGTCTCCGCAATCTCTTCTACATCCATAAGTGCATCCGGTCTGTGAAGCAAAAGCAGATCAATATACTCTGTTTGCAGGCGCTTCAGACTATCCTCTACCGAGGATATAATATGTGCACCTGACAGATCATAATATCCATCCCGGATTCCGCATTTAGTCTGTATCCGCATCCGTTCCCGCATTCCTTTATTTTCAGCAAGCACCTTGCCAAACAACTCTTCACTCTTACCACCACCATAGATATCCGCATGATCAAACAACGTAATTCCTTGTTCTAATGCTACCGAAATCAACCTGCCAGCCTCTTTCACGGACATATCCCCTATTCGCATGCATCCCATTGCAATACGGCTTGCATCCATATCCGAATTACCTAAATACATGGCCATGTTTCCGCCCAATTTTTTGATTCCCGTATGCTCATACCCCATTTTATCAGCCACTTTATTTGCCATTTTCATCAATATATTTCTATGGGTTTTCGTAACATGAAAATATATATTTTCTATCCGGCTTGCAAACTGCTCAGTTGAAAACTGTCCCACACTTTCCATTGCTTGTTTTCTATAATCAATTTCCTGATGACTATACAGAACCCGCTCAACTCCATAGAAAAAGGATTTTTCGTCTTCAAAATAAAATCCATTTTCTCCATGAATCAGCACATTATTGAGACACGGATCCTTTCTTGCCACCACAGGAAGACCTGATGCTAACGCCTCAATATATGTGAGTCCCTGTGTCTCGCTGGTAGACGCAGATACAAACACATCTGCCACCTGATAATAGTGCGTAATCTCATCCCATGGTTTTGCACCGGCAAAAATAATCTGCTTTTTATGTTTCAACCCTTTTGCTGCCCGTTCCAACGTACCACGGTAAGGTCCATCCCCCACAATCAGAAACGTCACATCGGAACGCTTGTCCATATAGTGATTCAGATAATTCATAACTTCATCAATCTTCTTTTCTTCCGACACCCTTCCGAGATAAAGAACCACTTTATTCTCTTGAGGAATTCCCAGAGATGCCTTTAGTTTCGCCTTTCTCCCCTCCGTATCTGCCGTCTGAAACCGTTCAAGATCGATTCCGGTAGGAATGACATTAATATCCGGTTTTACTCCATAGTGCCGCATCAGTTCTGCAACTTTTTCCGTTGGAACGATCAATTCTTCCGCCCCACGCACACTAAATTTGCTAAATTGCTTTGCAAACATTTTCGCCCGTTTTTCACTGGAAATGTATTTTTTAATATAATGTGTATAATCCTCATAAATCGTATGATAGGTATGAACCACCGGAATAAACAACTCATGTGCCATAATCCTTCCAAACATTCCAATAGAAAACTCAGTGTGGGTATGAATAATATCCAGTTTCATTCTATGAATCTTCATCGCAATCTTCGGATGATAGAACATTCCCACTCTGCGCTCCGGAATGGCAGACCACGCCTTAGAAGGTACACGAAAAACACCTTTCTCATTAGCAGGTGCCCCCGGCGTTTTGGTTGTAATCACATACACGTTATGTCCTTTTTTTTCCAGTTCCTTTTTTAATAAAAAAACAGAATTGGCAACTCCGTTTAATTCCGGGTAATAAGTATCTGTAAATAATCCTATATTCATTAAGCCATTAACTCCTTACATATGAATTCGTAACTGTTCCAATTGTTCCTTTGCACTCTCCAGACATTCTCTCATTCTTGGGGAAAGTTCTCCACACTCGCCATTCATCAACATATAATACACTTTCTCTTTGGAAAAGAGCATATCATTTCTTTCATTATGAACCATAACTTCATACATATCGGCCACAGAAACAATCTGTGCCTCAATTGGAATCCGATCCTTCTTAAGTCCCCGTGGGTATCCGGAGCCATCATACTTCTCATGATGATACAAACAAACATTTTGACAAATCCGGCAAAAGTCATCTTCTCTAAAATCAAACAGATACTTCACCATTTCATAGCCCTTTATCGTATGTTCTTTCATCCGCTCCGTCTCCGCTTTTGACAACCTTCCCACTCTGCTGATCAGGATGTCCGGCATCATGATCTTTCCAATATCATGTACCCCTGCTGCCTCTACTATCCATGCAATCTTTTCCTTCGTCATCCTGGACTTCGGATACACCTTTGCATATTCCGTTGCCAGGATTCCCGTATATCCCTGTACATATCGGATATGTTGTAAGGACTCAATATTGCGATTCGTAATCATCTCATTTAAACATCGAACGATATTCTCATAATGTTCTACTTCGTTTATCAACCGAATTTCTCCTTTGCCTGTCTCTTTGCTGTCTCAATCTCTGCTGCCTTTTTAGCCTGATCTTCCGCTGCTTCCCGATTCAGGCGTTCTAAAATCTCCATCGCCCGATCATATTCTGCAGAAGTTGTATTGGAAATTTCAGTAGAATCCTGCATTGCTTTTCCTTCTTCAATAAACGCATTCACATCCACCTTATTCGCCTGCATAATGGCATCAATCTGTTCCTGCTCCTGTGCTTTTTTTCTTGCATTTTCCACATCTCTCTGTTTCTTTTCCTCATTTTCCCTCTCGATGCGTCGCATCACTTCCAGAGGATCAGCATTTTCCGTTTCAACAATATTATCCTCTGCCGTTTCCTGTCTTGATGCTTTTTTTTCTGTAAAATGTTCTTTTCCCTCCCTGTTTTCATCGTACCGCTTCAACACGTTACTTTGTGACTTTTTCCCCCTTTGATTATGATCAATTCGTAACACCGGAAGCATTACTAACTGCCACCATTTAATCACATGACCCTTAACACTGCTAAAAAATCCACCTTCATTCCATATTCCCATTGGCACTCCTCCTGACCATCTTCCAATACACCTTATGGGGTGGGGTGGCAAAAGTATATTTGATAAATTATATTCGTCAAGTTGTACAAACATAAATGTATACTTTTGACACCTAAAACATTATTATATCTAATTTAACACAAAATAACACAAAATCCAAGCTATCTATTCGCTTTATACTTACCGACCGGTTACAGTTCGCTCGTTAGCCAGTAAACAGTCACTACCTTCCAAATGATTACGTGCTGATTCCGGATTGTTTCCCAGCCTGTCTTAACAAAAAACGCCTTTTATACTTTAAAACAGCATAGTCTGTAATTTTTTTCAGACAAGTAATATCCGTAGTACCACCTACTACCCCGACAAATGTCATACCCTGCACAAATTTTCCATACAAGAGTTCATGGGATAGTGCCTCTGCCGAAGAATCAATCTGACGTTGAATCTGTAATTCAAGCACAAATTCATCATTCTCTTCTTCCACGCTCCGCTCACTGTGATAGCGTTCAATCAACTGATTGATTTCTTTATCCTTCCTTCGTAAAACCTCTCCACTCTTTAAAGATGCATCGATCATCTTCAAAATAAAAAGCTTCTCCTGATTGTTTGTATACGAAAAACCGTAACTGATTGCAATCTCATAAATACTCTTTAACATCACGGATACAAAAATAGGTACATCCGGAATTCCCATTCCAACAATTCCAAGTCCGATTCCTTCCACGGTCGTAATTGCAAGATTTTTATGCACCGTTCGTTTTGCCTGTCTTTCAAACTTTCGAACTGCCCGGCTGTTGAATGCAACTTCATCTATCTCTTTTTGATGCTCATCAAACAATTCCATCTGTTTATTTTTGCGATATGTTTTTTCGATCAGACCGGCTCCTTTTTCGAACACCGCAATGAATGCTTTATTAAACGCACTTTCCAATGTTTTCTGCAATGTTTCCGGAACTCTCTTTTCTGCTAATGCCACCCATTTTGGTGTTTTATCCATAACATGTTTAACAAGAAAAGATTCTTCTTTTAAATTTTGCAATCTCCATTCATTCTCCCACGAAAACCGACTCATATCCATATTCCTCTTATTTTGTATTTACTCTATATTATACGTTTCCTGAAAAGCTTTTACAAGCACGAAAAAAACAAAAAGGCTGACGCATTTCTTCCTTTTGTCACCGTGTTCGTATAGGAACAAACACTCTATACAATAACTTTCTTAGCCAATGCATCAGCCATTTCCATTCTTTTCTTTCAGTTTTCTGTCTTTATTCTAAAGATTCCGATTGAATAAAAAACTATTATTCATCTCTTTATGCTTCCAATACTCCTGCCTTCATACTCTTTACATAATCAGCCACATATGGAACCGCATCTTTTCCATATTTTGCCACCAATTTTACAATAGCACTTCCGACAATGGCACCATCGGAAAGTCCAGCCATCTTCTTCGCCTGTTCCGGAGTGGCAATACCAAATCCCACTGCAACCGGTACATCTGTCACATTCTTGACATGTTTTACCATACTTCCAATATCTGTTGTGATTTCCGAGCGGACGCCTGTAACTCCCAGAGAAGAAACACAATAAATAAATCCTTCCGCCTCTTTTGCAATGGTTTCAATTCTTTCTAATGATGTCGGTGCAATCATAGATATCAAATCAATTCCATTTTTCTTACAATCTTCGGCCAGATCCGCCTTTTCCTCAAACGGAACGTCCGGAACGATAATGCCGTCAATTCCAACTTCTGCACAACGCTTTAAGAACTTATCAATTCCATACACATAAACCGGATTCATATACGTCATAAACACCAGCGGGATTTCAATCTCTTTCCGAAGTCTTGATACCAGATCAAACAGGGCATCCGTTGTTGTGCCTGCATTCAATGCCCGAATATCCGCCTCCTGAATTACGGGTCCTTCTGCGATCGGATCGGAAAAAGGGATTCCGATCTCAATAATGTCCGCACCATTCTCAGCCATCGTCTTGATCAATTCATAGCTGGTCTCCAAATCCGGATCTCCACCTGTAATAAATGCAATAAATGCTTTCTCTTTTTTAAATGCTTCGCTAATTCTACTCATAGATTTCCACTCCTCTGTATCTTGCTATTGCGGCAACATCTTTATCTCCACGTCCGGATACGGTTGCAATAATAATCTGGTCTTTCGTCATCTGTCCGGCAATCTTCATAACATGTGCAATGGCATGGGCACTTTCAATAGCAGGAATGATGCCTTCTGTTCTGGAAAGGTACTCAAACGCCTGTACTGCCTCTTCATCCGTAACCGGAACATAAGTCGCACGACCGGTATCATTTAACCATGCATGTTCCGGTCCGATCCCCGGATAATCCAGACCTGCAGAAATAGAATATACCGGTGCGATCTGTCCATATTCATTCTGGCAGAACAGGGATTTCATTCCATGGAAGATTCCCATAGAACCATTGGCAATGGTCGCTGCATTTTTCGGGTGATCTACACCAAGACCGGCAGCCTCACATCCAATCAACTGTACCCCTTCATCCTTAATATATTCATAGAAAGAGCCCATCGCATTACTGCCTCCACCAACGCAGGCAACAACAGCATCCGGAAGTTTTCCCTCTGCCTCTAAGATCTGCTGTCTGCTCTCTTTGCTGATCACACTCTGAAAATCTCTTACGATCATCGGAAATGGGTGTGGTCCCATAACAGAGCCCAATACATACAGTGTATCATCGACTCTGGAAGTCCACTCTCTCATAGCTTCATTCACCGCATCCTTTAAAGTCATCGTACCTGTTGTCACCGGATGAACCTTTGCACCCAGCAACTCCATACGAAATACATTCAGGGCCTGACGCTCCGTGTCCTCTTTTCCCATGAAAATCTCACATTCCATTCCCATCAGTGCCGCAGCGGTTGCCGTTGCCACACCGTGTTGACCTGCACCTGTCTCCGCGATCACTCTGGTCTTTCCCATTTTCTTTGCCAGCAGTACCTGTCCCAATACGTTATTAATCTTATGGGAACCCGTATGATTCAAGTCCTCACGTTTTAAATAAATTCTGGCTCCGCCCAGATCCTTTGTCATTTTCTCAGCATAATACAGTAAGGAAGGTCTCCCTGCATAATTCTTTAATAAATCATTCAGTTCCCGGTTAAATTCCGGATCCTTCTTATAATACTCATATGCCTCCTCCAATTCATGCACGGCATTCATCAGAGTTTCCGGTACATATTGTCCTCCATACTCTCCATATCTTCCTGTTTCCATAATTGCTCCTTTCTTACTTTTACACCATTTGTCGACACCTTTCCCGCAACGGGAAGATTTAAGTTAACGTCATCAATCCACTACATCATCACATTTCCTAAATCACATTTTTCAAATCATATTATTTTAATAAAGCTCTTCTACCAAATGCAGTTTCTGACAACACTTATCATATCTTTAATCTTTGTTTCATCCTTAAATCCATCTGTTTCCACAGAACTGCTCACATCAACACAAACAGGAGTTTTTCCTTCTTCCGAAAGTGATTGCAAAATCGTTATCACATTTTTCGAATCAATTCCACCTGCCAGAATATACGGTTTTTTAAGATTGGGAATCAATTTGTGATCAAATACTTTTCCGCTCCCTCCATATTCATCAGCAATAAATGCATCTAACAACAAATAATCCACCGGAAGCTGTTCTGCTTCTAATACCTGCTCTCTGCTCTTCACTCTGACTGCCTTAATGATCGGAACCTGTGCTTTCTGCTTTGCTCTTAATGCAAATCGAAGTGCCTGAATATATTCTTCCGTTTCATCACCATGAAGTTGAACCATATCCAAAATATTTTCTTCTACTAACCGAACGATATATGAAATATCTTCATTCACAAACACACCAACCGATTGAATTGCCGGATCTAATGCCTTTTTTAAAAGAACTGCTGTTTCATAATCGATTTTCCGCTTTGTTCCTGCAAATACAAATCCAATATAGTCAGGGTGTTCCCGGTTTACATAATCTACATCTTCTATCCGTCTCAGACCACATATTTTTATCTTCATTCCTCAATCCTCGCACATGCCTGCCTCTATTCCCATATCTCCTTTGACATCAGACACCTTTCAACTCATTCAGTTTCTGTTTCTTATCTGCTGCCCTCATCAATGCCTCTCCCACGAGAACAGCATTTACCTTTTCCTCTTCAAAAGCTGTTACATCTGCTCTCGTCTGGATTCCGCTTTCCGCCACAAACAAAGTCCCCTCCGGTGCACAGCCCCGCAGTTTGGTGCTATTGTGAATATCCACCGTAAAATCCTTGAGATTCCGGTTATTCACGCCAATCACCCTCGCACCAGCCTGAATTGCCATTTGAATCTCTTCTTCATCATGCGCTTCCACCAAAGCTGTCAACCCTAACGAATCACATATTGTAATACACTCTTTTATAAATGCTGCATCTAAAAGTGCACAAATCAATAACACGGCATTGGCTCCAATCACTTTTGCCTGGTAGATCTGATAGACATCCACCGTAAAATCTTTCCGCAAGATTGGAAGCTTCACTGCATCTCTGATTTCCTGTAAATACCAGTCACTGCCTAAAAAGTATTTCGTTTCCGTTAAAACAGACAGACAGTCTGCACCAGCCTGTTCATATTCTTTAGCAATTTCCACATACGGAAACTCTTCCGCTATGATTCCTTTTGACGGTGACGCCTTCTTCACTTCACAGATAAAGGAAACCCCTTCCTGCTTTAGCGTATTTTCAAAAATAAAATCCGGCAACTTGCTCTTTGTTGCAAATGCCATCTCCTTCATTTTATCCAAAGAGACTTCTTTCTTTTCCTCTGCCACCTGTATTCTTTTGTTTGCGGCAATTTTCTCTAAAATATCTGCTGCCATCTCTTTTCCTTTCCATTCCGATTCCGTAGATTTGTTCTCTGATCCTAAGACCTCTGATCTTAAAACCGCTGATACTGTTTTTCAGGAACCCTTTCTGCTCACTGATTTGTGAGTGCAACAAATTGATTCAATACCTCCAGCGCCTTTCCACTGTCAATCATTTCCTCTGCAACTTTTACAGCAGCTTCCATGGTATCCGCTTTCTTTGCAATGTAGATTGCAGCTGCCGCATTCAATACAACCGCATTTCTCTTTGGTCCTTTTTCCCCATTCAGAATCGCTTTTGTAATCTCCGCATTCTCTGCCGGATCACCACCAACCAAATCGTCCTTTTTGCATTTTTCAAATCCAAACTGTTCCGGCTCAATCGTGTAACTTTGGAATGTTCCATCATGAAGCTCACACACTTTGGTTGGTGCACTTAAAGAAATCTCATCCAGACAATCAGTTCCATACACAACCATACCATCCTTGACTCCCAGTTTGCTAAGAACCTCTGCCATTGGCTCTACCAGACTCTCAGAATACACACCCATAATCTGACGACTCGCATTTGCCGGATTGGTCAGCGGTCCTAAAATATTGAAAATAGTAGGAATACCAAGTCCCTTCCGAATCGGAGCTGCATATTTCATAGCCTTGTGATAAATTTGTGCAAAAAGGAAACACATATTGCATTGCTTCAATACCTCACTCATCTTCTCCGGTGCGATCGTGATGTTGACCCCCAATGCCTCTAACACATCAGCAGCACCCGACTTGCTGGATACACTTCTGTTTCCATGTTTTGCAACCGGAATCCCTGCTGCTGCTACCACAAACGCACTGGTGGTAGAGATATTAAAGGAATTGGCACGGTCGCCACCGGTTCCCACAATCTCTAACACCTCAATGCCTTCATGTGGCAGCTGCTCTGCATGTTCACGCATGCCCTTGGCACTGGCACTGATCTCCTCTACCGTTTCCCCTTTCATATGAAGGGCTGTCAGATACCCTGCTGACTGAATCTCGGTTGTATTTCCGGAAAAAATCTCATCCATACAGGCAAATGCCTCATCATAAGTTAAATCCTGTTTCTCTGCTACCTTCTTAATTGCTTCTGAAATCATAATCATATCCTCCTAATATCTCTATAAAACCTTTACGCCAAAAAGTTCTCTAACATTGTCTTCCCATATTCGGTCAGTACTGACTCCGGATGAAATTGAAAACCATAAATTTCTTTTTCCCTGTGCTTCACCGCCATAACTTCGCCGTCAGAAGTCGTTGCAATAACGCGAAGGCAATCCGGCACAGTATTGGCATCTCCTGCCAACGAATGATATCTTGCAATCTTGATATTTTCCGGAATATTCCGGAAAATCGGTTCCTTCTCATCAAATGTGATGGTACTCTGTTTGCCATGCATTAACTGTTTTGCATAAGTCACTTTGCCACCGGATGCCTCAAATATCGCCTGATGTCCCAGACAGACACCCAGAATTTTGACCGGTTTTTGATACTCCTTTACCAAAGTCTCGCAAATACCTGCATCCACCGGTCTTCCCGGTCCCGGTGATAAAATAATGTATTCCGGTGCCAGTTCTTCAATCTCTTTCACCGTCATTTCATCATTCCGAATGACCTTTATTCCATAATTACTCTCTTTTCCATCTTTTGATGTGCCGGCTTCAAAGCGTTCCTTCTGAATCCCACCGATCAGCTGCACCAGATTATAGGAAAAGCTGTCATAGTTATCAATCAACAATATCATTATCCATTCACCTCCGATGCCCGTTTTACAGCTTCAATCACTGCACCTGCCTTATTTGCACATTCCATATATTCATTCTCCGGTATACTGTCTGCCACAACTCCGGCACCGGCCTGTACATAAACCTTATCCCCTTTTTTCACTGCGGTACGAATCGCAATACACACATCGAGATTACCGGAAAAATCCAGATATCCAATGGCTCCGCCGTAGACACCTCTTGCCACCGGCTCCAACTCATCAATAATCTCACATGCCCTGAACTTTGGTGCACCCGATAGGGTTCCTGCCGGAAGCAGAGCTGTGATCGTATCACATCCATCCTTGTCATCCCGGATTTTTCCAACTACCGTTGAAGCAATGTGCATGACTTTTGAAAAGCGATGAATCTGCATATACTCTTCCACTTCTACTGTTCCAAATTCTGCAATCCTTCCGATATCATTTCTTGCCAGATCTACTAACATATTATGCTCTGAACATTCTTTTTCATCCGCAAGCAGTTCTACCTCTAAGGCATCATCCTCCTCTTTTGTGGTTCCACGTTTTCTGGTTCCTGCTACAGGAAAAGTAGTAAGCTTCCCATTTACCAGCTTTACCATCGTCTCCGGTGAAGTTCCTGCAATCTCCAGATCATCACAACCAATAAAATACATATATGGAGATGGATTCGTTGTTCGCAAAACACGGTAAGTGTTAATCAGACTCCCCTTATAATCCGCTTCAAATCTTCTGGATATGACACCCTGAAAAATATCGCCTTCCCTGATATAATGCTTTGTCTTCTCTACCATATCACAATATTCTTCTTTGGATAGATTACAGGTAAATTCCACCTCTTTATCTGCCGTTTCTTCTTTTAACGGCGAAGTATCCTGTATTAAATGAATCATTTTTTCAATCTCAAGAATTGCTGCATTATATCCCTGTTCCCCTAATTCACTTCTATAATTAACAATTACACTGATTTTCTGTCTGAAATGATCATAGGCGATCACTTTGTCAAACAACATTAAATTATAATCATCAAAATCGCTTTCTTTCAAATCCAGCTTTGGCTCCGCATATCCAATCATCTCATAAGAAAAATATCCAACCAGACCGCCGGTAAAACTAGGCATTCCTTCAATTCTTGGAGAACGGTACTTTCCGAGAAGTTCCCGCAGTGCCTGCATAGCATCCTTTTTCTCTGTCGTGACCATAGCTCCGCTTTTCATGGTCACTTCCCCATTTTTGCAAATAATTTGTAAGAGAGGATTCACTCCCAGGAAGGAATACTGTCCCCACTGCTTGCCACCCTCCACGCTTTCTAACAAATAATATTTACTGTCAATTTTCTTCAATCTTCTAAGTAATGTAATCGGCGTAACAACATCGGCATAGATTTCTTTACATACCGGAATGATGTTGTACTCTTTTTCATACTGTTTTGCTTCTTCATAACCTGGAAACATGCTCTTCTCTTCCTTTCTTTTTATTTCTGTACCGTATCAATGCCATTAACTTCTTCTCCGTGAGGTGCGTATCACGCCAGACTGTCCGACGCGGAGCGTTTTACTTTATATGAAAAGAAGTTTCCTATAAAGTAAAAAAAGGCTTCTGTCCCTATAAGGGACAAAAGCCATAATATACTTCTGCGGTACCACCCAAATTGATGCTATGCATCCACTCTCTCTGCATACTGTCATATGCACCCCATTGATAACGGACGGGTTCCCGTTGGCATCTACTCTGAACTCATGCATTTCAAGCCACCCTCGTAAGTCCATTCAACTATCGACCACTTGCTGTATCCCACCATCACAGCTCTCTGGAAAGCTTCACTATAGCTTACTCCTCTTACTCATCGGTTTTGTAATACGATATAACTGACCAACTCATCAGTGTCTCAATTAATGAAAAGTATACTTCCTTAAGTTTGATTTGTCAATCATTTTTTCACAAAACTCTAACCCACAGGACTTTCCAGGTTACTGTTTGAACGTACGCCACCGAGTGAACTGTAACAACCGTTCAGCCTTCGGCTTCACTGTCCCGTATCGGACACAGCTTCACATTCTATCTCATATCCAATCTGCGCAGTGTCTTTTGAATCTGCGGACCAAAGCACGCTGCAACTGCTATTTTGATCACATCTCCCGGCAAAAAAGGAAACACACACAATCCCAATGCATTCACGACCTGTGAATCCGCCTGTATACAAAACCATGCTGTTCCTAATACATAACATATTGCCGTGCCAATCACCATACCAATGATACTCGGTATTCGCCTGCCTTCAAATTTATCAATCAAAAAGCCGGCAACAATCGCCATCGGAATAAAACCAAGAAGATATCCACCGGTTGGTCCGATCAATTTTGCCGGGCCTCCGGTAAATCCGGAAAACACCGGAACACCTGCAAATCCAATAACCATATATGCAACGTAACTGATTGTTTCCTTTTTCATGCCCAGAATATAGAGTCCAAAATAAATTGCAAGATTGGTGAGTGAAATCGGGACCGGACCAATCGGAATAGATAAAGGTGCCAAAACGCAGGTAACTGCAGTCATAACCGCAATCAATGCGATCGTCTGGGTTGACATTCGTGTTTTCTTAATTTCATCTGTTTTTTTTATTTGTTCAATCATAAATCCCCCTCCTGATTCTGCATTGCAAGTTTCCGCTTTGCCACCGGTCTGTGAGCAGCCAGATCATATCCCATTTCTTTCAGCATTTCCATATCCTGTTGCGTATTGCTTCCAACCGTCGTGAGCATATCACCGGTAATGGTTGCATTTACTCCGGAACGGAACAGCCGTCTTCCACCATCTTTAAAATAATTT
>CAJOPP010000026.1 GCA_905236365.1 uncultured Lachnospiraceae bacterium | reverse complement strand
GACTGAGTGGAAATGCATATTTTATGTGCAACTTGACGAAGCAAAACCAAAATGCATAGTTTTGACCCCGACATCATGACATTGCGTTTGAACAGTAACAAAATCTCAATTTTTTTTGCGTACGAAAGAAAAAGAGTTTACAAATTGTTCATTCATGTTATAATATAGTGTAATTACGTTTGCAAAAGGCAGACGATAACGCATAAAGAGGTGCATTATGGAGCAATATGTTATAAAGGGAGGCAATCCTTTAGTAGGAGAGGTTTCCATTGCTGGAGCAAAGAATGCAGCGCTGGGGATTTTAGCTGCGGCAATTATGACGGATGAGGAAGTTATAATCGATAACGTTCCGAATGTTAGAGATACAAGAGTATTGTTGCAAGCCATTCAAGGAATTGGAGCAAGAGTCAAATATATAGATGAACATACAGTCAAGATTTGTGGTGGTACCATCAATCCGAATGCAGATAATTGCGTAGATGATGAATTTATTCGCAGAATTCGTGCTTCCTATTATTTGCTGGGAGCTATGCTTGGCAAGTATAAGAAATCCAGTGTAGCGTTACCGGGAGGTTGTAATATCGGAAGCAGACCGATTGATTTACATATCAAAGGATTTAAAGCATTGGGTGCCAGTGTAGACATTCGTAACAGTATGATTCATGTGGAAGCAGATCAGTTGTTGGGAAATCATATTTATATGGATGTTGTTTCTGTTGGTGCAACCATCAATGTTATGATGGCAGCAGTATTGGCAGAGGGGAAAACCACGATTGAGAATGCCGCAAAGGAACCGCATATTGTGGATGTTGCGAATTTTTTGAATAGTATGGGAGCAAATATCAAGGGAGCCGGTACGGATGTTATTCGGATTCGCGGTGTTGAACGGTTAAAAGGTACGGAGTATTCCATTATTCCGGATCAGATTGAAGCAGGCACATTCATGGTCGCAGCAGCAGCAACAAAGGGAGACATTACTATTAAGAATGTTATTCCGAAGCATTTAGAGGCTATTTCTTCCAAGTTGAAGGAGATTGGTGCTGTTGTGCTGGAATATGATGATGCAGTCAGAGTTGTCAGCAATCATCGATTGAAGGCGACGAACATTAAGACATTACCGTATCCGGGATTTCCTACGGATATGCAGCCGCAGATGGCTGTTGTACTTGCGTTATCGGAAGGAACTTCGATTATTACAGAGAGTATTTTTGAGAACAGGTTCAAATATGTAGATGAGTTGTTCCGCATGGGTGGTCAGATTAAAGTAGAAGGCAATACAGCAATTATTGATGGTGTGGATGGCTTTGTTGGTGCCAATATCGTGGCACCGGATTTGCGAGCAGGTGCGGCATTGGTGATTGCCGGATTAGTAGCAGATGGATATACGGTAGTAGAAGATATCAAGTATATTCAGAGAGGTTACGAGTGTTTTGACGAAAAGATTCGTGCATTAGGCGGTAAGATTGCAATTGTTGAAACAGATAAAGAGATTCAGAAGTTCAAGCTCAAGGTTGGATGAATATCCATTTGAGATAGGCAGACATAGGAGGAGCATGCAGTATTTGCAGATTGTTGCTCCCATAAGGTAATGAAAGGCTGTGAAACCACATGGTTTCCGGCTGTTTTATAAGTGAATATCGCAGTCGGGTAGCACGGCTACTCGAATCCGCGGATATCACAGGAATTGGGTAGCTTCTTTACCCATATAGAATTCATATCAGGTAGTATCCTGTCTGGATACCTGATCTTGGAACCATTTCGGTTCAGTATTTCACTTTATGAATTATTTTATTATTTTACAGAAGAGAGGAGCGTTTTTTTATTGTATCAGATTTTATTGTTATATGATGTGCCAAAAGAGGCTTGCAGGGTAAAGGATTATCTTCTGCTCAGTGGTTGTGAGATACTAGAGGGTACCTTGAATAATGTTTTAATGTACAAAAAGACGATCTATCTGGTAGATGCAGTGTTGCTTTATTGTGATAAGGTAGAGGACTATTTTGAATTATGTGAAAAGGTGCGTTTGTTAACCCAGATTCCTATTATTGTATTGTCCAAAGAAGGAGAGGAGTGGGGGAAAATCAAAATGTTCCAGGCCGGAGCAGATGACTATCTGGTAGAGCCGTTTTTACAGGGAGAGTTGATGGCAAGGCTGCAGACACATATTGAGCGGTATAAGAGACTGACAAGACCCTTTGGATATATTGAAGTGAGAGGGTTATTTATTGATGCTTTCAGTCGACGAATCACACTGAATGGAGAAGAGATTATTCTTAGAGCAAAAGAATTTGATATTTTATTATATCTTGCACAACGTCCCAATAAAGCAGTGACCAAGCAGGAGATTTATACTACAATCTGGCATGATGATTTGGGAGAGGGATACTATAATTCTGTAGCAGTCCATATTAAACGGATTCGGCAAAAAATTGAAAAAGATCCATTAAACCCACAATTTGTAGAAACAGTATGGGGAATAGGATATCGTTTTCGTGTAAATACAGACCTTGATGTATGATATGCACAAAAAATGAAGCGAAAAATAGGCAGTTTTGAGTACTTTTGTGAACGGTAAGATTTTTGGAGAAAGGTGTTGACAGAAAAGTAAACAGGTGATAATATAAGTTTAACGTTAAACTTATCCGTAACGTGAAATGTAAGCTTTGCAAAATGAAAGGAGAAGATAGGATGAGAATGAAAAAGGTATTCAGTACATTACTTGCAACCACAATGATAGCGACAATGGTAACAGGTTGTGGAAGCGATGCAGACACAAGTACAAACAGTACAGATGATACGAAGCAGGATGTTGAACAGACGGCAGAGCAGGAGGATGGGGAGGAAGTATCTTCGGATTCGGGAGAAGAGGAAGTAACAATTACTCTTGGTATTTGGCCGGAAGATACATTGACAGAAGATATTGCAATGCATGAAGGCTTCGTAGAAAAGATGAAAGAATTATATCCGAATGTGACCTGTGAACCATCTTATTATAAATATTCAACGGATACATTTATGCCAATGGTTGAAGCAGGAACAGTTCCAACAATTTTTGAATCATGGTTTACAGAGCCAAAGAAACTGATTAAGAATGAGGCAGTTGCGGATATTACAGATGAATTAGAGGCTCGTGGATGGCTGGATAAAATGAATCCTTCTATCAAAGAATTACTTTCCGATGAGAAGGGAAGAGTGTATGGTATTCCTCGTGATGGTTATGCATTAGGTCTAATGTTGAATGTAGAGTTATTTGAAGAAGCTGGTCTTGTAGATGATGACGGATATCCGATTTATCCAAAGACGTGGGATGAATTAGCAGAGACTGCAAAGACAATTAAAGAAAAGACCGGTTCCGCAGGTTTCTGTCTGTTGGCCAAGGATGGTGCAGGTGGATGGCATTTCTCTAATATTGCATGGGGATTTGGAGCAACCCTGACTACAGATAATGGAGATGGTACTTATACTGCTCATTTAGACAGTGATGAAGCAATCAAGGCTATGGAATATGTGAAGTCTTTAAGATGGGACTATGATGTGCTTACTGCAGATCCAACCAATGAAGATTGGGGAACAGGATTTATGCAGTTGGGAACTGGTGGAGCTGCTATGTATATTGCTGCAAACGATGCAGTCAATCAGCCGACACAGGTAAATGGACTTCCGGTTGAGAAATTGGCAATGTGTCCAATTCCGGCAGGTCCTTCCGGACAATATTCTCTGTATGGTGGCACACCATATTTCTTCTCAAAAGATGCTACATCTGCAGAAATCAACGCGGCTTTGGATTACTTAGAAATCATGGGGAAAGCACCAGTTGCAACAGAAGATGCGATTGCAGGCATGGAGGCAGATGCACAGAACAAGGCTTCTGAAGGTGTGCCGGTTCTTAAGCGGTTCCCATGCTGGGCAGCACAGGATGTATTAGATGCAGAGGCTCAGGTTGTTGAGAAGTATGGAAATGTGGATCCAAAGATGTTCCAGTCGTACTTTGATGCTGCTGCAGGTGATGGACTCAGACTGGAAGAGCCGGGGAAAACTCAGAAGATGTATGACGAATTAACAAAGGTACTTCAGGAAGTTGTTACGAACCAGGATGCAGATGTTGCTGCATTGATGAAAACGGCAAATGATAATTATCAGACCATTCTGGATTCAGATGAGGAGTAAGTTAAAACTTGTAATGATTTACAGAAACTGAGAGGATAGGAACAACAAAAATGGCTTTCACAGAAATGTGAAAGCCATCTATATTAAGAGATGAAAAAGTCTGTTTTGGATGAGATTGATTTAATGGACAGTGAGTGATGGGATAGAATAGATATTACAAAGTAGTATCTGACTGTGGAGAGACAGGAAGGAGTCAGCGATGAAAACAAAATTTAAACGAAAAGATTTGATCGGGTGGCTGGTCATGCTGCCTACTTTGATTTTGTTTACGTTTTATGTATGGGAACCATTGATTGAGAATATTCGGTTATCTTTGTTCAAAACGATTCGGTATGAAACCAAGGAATTCGTTGGTTTAGCCAACTATGCCAGGGTATTAAAGAATCCAGATTTTATGGCTGCATTCAAGAATACATTTTCCTATACATTCTGGTCGTTGGCAATTGGATTTTTAGTACCAATCGTTCTGGGTATTCTCATTTCGGAGACCGTATACTTAAAAGGGCTTTTTAGAACCGGAATTTATTTTCCAAATATTGTTCCGGGTATTGCAACGATTTGGATTTGGAATTACTTTTTTACACCGGGACCAACTGGTGTACTTAATATTCTGCTTGGAAAATTAGGGATTGAACCATCTGTATGGTTGAATAATCCAAAGTGGACTATACCACTTATTATTATCACAATGACTTGGAAAAGTGCCGGTTCTACAGCACTAATCTATATGGCTAATATCAGTGGCATCAGTCCGGATTTATATGAGGCGGCGACAATAGATGGAGCAACCATCTGGGAAAGAATCCGTTATATCACATTGCCAAATGTATTTGGTCTTGCGAAAACATTATTGATTCTTCAGATTATTTCTGTTTTCCAGATTTTATATGAACCGATGATTTTGAAAAACGGAGGACCGAATAATGCGAGTATTTCATTGATGATGCTACAGTATCGTTATGCATTCCGGGATTCTGATTACTCAGGAGGCGCAGCACTTTCTGTTATGATCTGTATCATATTGATCATATTGAGTGGTATATATATGTGCCTTACCAAGAAGAAAGAAAATGATTAGGAGGGAACGAATATGTTTTTTAAAAAATATAACGAGAAAAAAGACGGTGTTATTCGCGGATATGATGTTCGTTCCACATCTGTTAAGATAGCATGTATTATTATTATGTTGATATGTTTATTGATTGTTTTGTGCAGCGTGTTTCCGGTTGTTTGGGTATTTCTTGCAAGTTTTAAGGATATTCGGGAATTTAACAGAGAGGTGACAATTATCCCTTCCTCGTTTGACCTATCCAAATTACAGGATACCTGGCAGCAATTCAAGTTTATCAAATATTATCGTAATTCTTTGATCGCAGTGGCGGGGAGTATTGTCTGTGCAGTTATTTTTAATGGATTACTCGCTTATGTCATTGCTATTCTGAAACCAAAGGGATATAAGATCATATGGATGTTAGTGATGTGGAGTCTGTTGATTCCATCTATAACGAATATTGTTTCTTTATACCGTAACATTAATATCTTAGGATTAAATGGAACGTTTATTCCACTTTGGTTTGCCTATGGTGCGAATGCTTTTTATGTAGTGTTGTTCAAGGAGTTCTTTGAAGAAATTCCGGGAGAGTTGCTAGAGGCTGCCAGGTTGGATGGCGCGGGTGTGCTTAGAGTGTTCACTTCTATTATTTTGCCGTTATCGAGACCGATTATTATGGTAGTGGCGATTTTTGCAATGACTGCAGCATGGTCAGATTTTCTGTTACCATATTTGACTTTGAAGGGAACCCAGTTTGAGACGGTTATGGTAAAATTATTTGCATTTAAAGATACACCAACGGATGCGGTTAGCGTACTTCGTGCATGTATGTTTGCAATTGTGCCACCAACGATTATATTTGCGATATTCCAGAAGCAGATTACGGATGGTGCTTCAGCAGGTGCAATTAAAGGTTAAGAAAGAACATGTTTGGAACGACCGCCGGAGGCGGGCGATTTGCCCCCTTCGGATGAGGATGAATACCTTGCAGTGCTACGAGGTGTTGACTAGTGCTGAGAGGAAAAGAAAGAGTTTAGCGAGGTGATGAAATGGCAAAAAAGGCAGATATCTATTTTGTGACGGATCCGTGGAAAGTGATTGAGGATGGCTTTGATCCAGAGTATTCTATGGTGGCAGAATCTGTGTTTTCTTTGGGAAATGAATATATGGGTGTACGCGGAATCATGGAGGAAGGCTATTCGGGAGAAAGCCTGATTGGAAGTTATTTTAATGGAATATATGAGAGACAACATCAAAAAGGTGGATATAAGGGTGTTGTGGATTGTACGGAATATATGTTGAATAGTGTGAACTGGTTAGCAGCACAGGTTGTTTTGGACGGGGAAACGCTGGATGGAAAGAAAAGCAGGATTTGCGATTTTAAAAGAATTTTGGATATGCGGAATGGAATCCTTACCCGTTCCTTTGTTTGGAATACTCAATCCGGAAAAGAGTTGAAGGTTACCTTTGAACGGTTCTTGGGAATGGAGCGGGAGCAATATGGGGCACAGAAGATTACTTTTTGTCCTCTCAATTTTGATGGGACAGTGGAAGTGACTTTAAAGCTGGATTTTTCTGTGATTCATATGGCAACAGAAGAGAATCTTTGGGAGTGTGAAAAAGAAGAGGCAGAGGAAGATTATCTGTGTATTTCGGGCAGAACAAAGGAGACACATCAACAGGTATTTTCGTGCTGTAAGATATTCGGAACAGGGATAGAAGATTCGAAGAAGTTTGAGGGGGAGAAACAGGTAGGAAGAACCTATAAAATTGTACTTACAAAGGGAAAAGAATCTGAGATTGGGAGAGTTGTATACAATCTTGTTCGAAAAGAATTGAAATCGGACGCACGATATGAAGAGAGTAAAATACGTTTTGCAGAGGAAACAGAGAATGCGAAGAAAGCTGTTTCAGAAGTTTCGTATGAGGTATTGAAAAAAGAGAGTGCAGACTGGTGGCAGAGAGTTTGGGACAAATCCGATATTGTGATTGATGGAGATGAACAGAATCAGCAAGGGATTCGTTTCTGTATTTTTCAGATGTTCCAGACATATCATGGCACAAAACCGGGGACCAATATTGGAGCAAAAGGTCTTACCGGAGAGGCCTATAATGGGAATGCTTTTTGGGATACAGAGACATACTGTCTGCCGTTTTATATCTTTAATGATGTGAAAGCAGCAAAGAATCTGTTGATGTTTCGGTATTTGACTTTGCAGGAGGCAAAGGAACGGGCAAAGGATCTGGATTGTAAAGGAGCATTTTATCCAATCGCGACGATCAGTGGAAAAGAGTGCTGTAATCTTTGGCAACAT
>CAJOPP010000025.1 GCA_905236365.1 uncultured Lachnospiraceae bacterium | reverse complement strand
TATTTTTCCAACTCACGGTCGTTCTATGAAAAGGGCAAGGAATGCTGTTCAAGAACACTATCTAAAACTGAGCAATAGTTTAGTTTTGATTCAACAAACGCTGCTAATATGAGGGATCGTTGTGAAAATACTGAACCGACAAGTTAAGGCGATTGAAATAATCGCCTGGCCATTACTGATGTTATTCGTCGAAATCTTGTTATTGATGCACCGCCCTGAACTGACACTAAAGGTAATCTTTATTGCAAGCATTGCAGCAAGTGTCTGTATCATTTTATCCGTGCATTTTCACAGCAAAGAAGGATTCAAGTATTCTCCGTACATAAGAGTATTCCTGCTTTTGCTGTCGTTTGTCATATTCTGGTTGCTTCTGCTGATCTGCATGCTGCAATTCCAATGGTTTTCAAAAATAGAAAGTTGTGCCAGAGGTGCTGTGAAACTCCTGTTTTCCGCAAATCCCGGCATGATAAAGGACGTCCAGGCGCTTGATGTTTCTCCGATCACGCTGACGCTGTTCACCCTCGGTATCGCCGTGGTGTCCTTTGCGAACTATCAGCATACTGACCACCACAATCCCTATGCGTTTCAGGAATACTACTATGTTGACGTTTCCGTGTGCGGATTGTTGGCCCTCGTGTCGGCCATCTGGTTTTTTGTAGTTGTGAAACTTAAAGCGCTTCAACATTTATTCATTGTTTTATTGTTAGCCCTCTGCGTTTCCCAATCGGTCTATTATTATTTGTTCCACAATAAAAGGCAGATTGAGAAGGTGATGGCGCGGATATTGATACGGAAGCTGCATCGAATATCTCGTCACTCGGAGAAATACTTAACCCCATATGTCCGAAGGCACTATGTCCAGTATTGCGAGATATTTGACGATCTCATACGTTGGTATAAAGCCATGATGTTAAAGGCGGAAGAGGACGATTTATCCAAAATTGCCAAGCACCATTTGAATTCGGTCGAGCTGGTCATCAAAGACAGGAAGCTGCAAAAGAAATGGTTCGGGAGGAGTGCGGAGTCCAAGGAGGAAGGACAACTGATCGCCTTTGTCATGGGATACTACGCCCTGTTTCCATCCCTTGAAACTATTTCCAGAGACAATAGAGCGATGCACGCAGGCTATTATCACGCCATCCTTGAGCTTTGTGCTGAGCAGTTAAACAGGCATCCATTGATGCCTGTTATGGATTCATTTATATCCGGTCTTTTATTTGCGCGCTTGCAATTCTGCTTTGACTTGCAGTATTTGAACAGAGTTGAGGGAGAAACCTCCACTGGAGTTATGATTGACAGATGGCATACAGATCCCAAGAAAATTTTCGGCACAGGGGTTTGGAATGAACATAAAAATGGGTGGTTGGGTGAACTGTTTTGGTATGCCTCGTTTACTCATATCGGGTCGATTTACGATAGTGGTAAGTTTAATGACTTCTTCACTGGTCAAATGCTTGAGGGGATTACTCCGATCTGTGGATATTATGGTATTATAGTCTATAACGTATTCGACAAACTGACCACTTACAGGCTCCCTTTCAATCCCTTACATGAAAAGTCGTGTAACGATGTGAAATGTCTTGCAAAAGGTTATTGCGAGAATTATAAGAGCGACACGTCTGAAGATACAAATATCGGAGGTGGAAATTATGAGGCTTCCTAACACAAATCAGAAAATCCTCGTAGCTGAACTGCGCAAACTGATGTCGCCTGAAAATGATTCTCTGGACTCCAGCAACCACGTTGCGCTGGGTTACTATGACGCGATCAGGTTCGATATCATACAAAACGTTGAGGATCTGGCGAAATCTACCGGTTCAGCAGGTGTTGGTGTAGAAAAAACCATACTAATTCCGGCGACAAAAGCGCGTTTATTGGATGTGGATTCTATATATGCAGGTGGCATAACCTTCATATGCGTAGACGAGAATTACAATACCGATTTATTTGCCATGGCCGGCGATATAGAAAAATACTTATCGCGGGGAAAACTGCCTGCGAAAGCCTATGTGACTTTAGGGGCCAGCGCTATTGCGATCATCACATGGTGTGAGGATGCTGGTAGTTTTGTCGCTGATTTTTCAGGGTATCTACACAATATGCAGCAGCTTGCTCTGGATTACGCACAAAAGCCCGACTCCATTCCCTATACTTTTACCATACCGATCATGAAACCGGATATGTTCTACCAGAAAATTGTGGCCGCAGAATCGCCCTCGCTGAGAAGCGTGTTTATCACATTTAGCACGTTTTCTGACCAAATTGACAAGATCGACGGTTTCCTCGATAAAGTTGCAGACCAACTTGGATTTGGGCCTGGCTTGTATGAGAAGGGTATTCTGCCTGGCACGGATGATTATTACGCCTTTTTTATAAAGGTTGATCTGTCTTGGTTCGTCAAGCTGTTTTGCCGCGGTGGATTGCTGTCATCAACGCCTCTTGTTAATAATACAGGACGGGATTGGTATGGCATTTACTGCAATTCGACAATGAGTACGGTGGGTTTCGACTCTAACTATTTCACGCCTGCTTCACTTGGAAAACGGTCCTATCAGGACAAAATAAGGAATCCTATCACTGTGAAAAATCCCATTCTGAACAGGCACTTGCAGGCTTTTAATGAATTAGCCAAGGCGAAGATCACCGAATGGGTATACTTGCAGTAT
>CAJOPP010000024.1 GCA_905236365.1 uncultured Lachnospiraceae bacterium | reverse complement strand
AATTTGGTCTTCTTTCCCGCCGTTACCACTTTTTCGTGATGTCCGGCGCCCACACCGGGATTGATGCGGACACTACATTTTCCGCCCGGATTCAGGCTTCCGAACAGCTCCAGCTGGTCCAGGCTGTCAAGGCTGACCATAATATCGTGATCAATGGCAAACTGCAACTCGGACTTGTCCACATTATTGGGCACAAAGAAGATTCTGTCCGCAGGAAAACCGGCCAACAACAGGAGTCTCATTTCTCCCTCTGACATAGCGTCTGCATTCAGCCCTTCCTCTAAAGCCATCTTAAGTATGGCCAGATTACTGTTGGCTTTCATGGAATAATTGGCACGATAAGGATATTTGGTAATAACCTTTGCCACATCCCGCATATGTGCCCTGATATTTTTCTCATTGTAAACGTACACGGGCGTACCGTATTTCCGGGCAATTTCTTCCGGGTTGATGCCCTCAAAAAAATTACTTTCTTCAATGTAAGATCTCATGTTTTTCCCATCCTTTTTCACTTTTGTCATTTATACATCCCTTGTCCGCTGAAACGGACATCACCGGGTCAATCCTCTCGGGTTATTCCATACTGCGATTTCAGTTCATCCGACAACTCGGCACCCTGCAGAATACGATGTGCCTTTTCAATCAGATCCTTCGTTGTGTATCTCTTATAGTATCCGACCTGAATATCATCATCCGATTCTTCGGACTCAGTAATTAATAGATCCCTGCCTTTATGGTGTCCAAAACAATTTTCAACGTATGCAATCTCCACACCGCTTTCCATATCAATGATGTCCGTAAGCATTCCCGCCTGAATGTACAACAGATTGCTATCCTGATCATAATCAAATGTTACAACACCGCGAAAGTCATAGTACAATGACGCATCGGTTTTCTTTATGAAATTTCGGCTGTCCTTTTCGTACCAATTTAGACTACCGTCATCACACAAAACCAGAAATACATTATTTAAAAACGTCATTCCCACGGGTTTTACTCCGGGACAACTTATGGTACTTACGATATTACCATTTCGATCATCCACAAAGAGAATCTGTTTCCCGTCCGAAACCGCAATCACTCCTCCCTCACTTACATCAGAAAAGCAGCTGGCACCGTTCCAGCCTTCAGGTACTTTGATATTACTTGCCTTACCACTTTCTTCGTCAATAATATACTCGGCATCACCACTTACATATATCACTTTATCTTCTTCATAATACACCGGTCCATTTTTAAAGAAGGAAGCATCCTCCGGTATCGCCCACTCCTTACTCTCACCGCTTTCCAGATCATTTATGACAAGCATCGTTTTCAGATCATTATTCATATAACAATATATAAGCTTTCCCGCCTTCATGGTACAGGATTTATCAAAGGCTGAAGCCATCCTAAACAATTCATCATTCTTAATTTCATTTCCCCGGGCATCAACTGTTACAAGATTATAATAATCACCGTTATCGTATCCCATATATACTTGGTCACGAAAAACTCCGAGCATTCTGTAGCTATATGTATTCTCCCCCTCAAGCCGGCTCTGTGCAGTCTGAACATGATCATCCAGTCCGAATATGGTGAGTATCGGTCCGTCATAATCTTTTGATACAACTGCAAGACAGGAATCACTAAGAATTATATTATCACTGACATTTGTGAGAACCGTTTCATCACTAAGCGGTGTCCAGTCTTCATCATATACGTGAACACCATAGTAGATTACTTCAGAACTCAGTTTCCTCCTCACATATACCCCGTTGTTAATGACCACCTGTCTCAAATCATCGGCAAAGTATCTTGTATAATATACAGCATCCGTATCTATAGAAAGGGCAGGAACAGCATATCCACCATTCTCGGTAATATACAACGGATTGCCATCTCCATCTTTGTCACTGACATCGATCACAGAATCATTCACATTATTGCTGAATTGCTCATTCCCCGTTTCCAAATCGTATACCGATATGACATTGCCTGAATAATATGCCACAGATTGATCACTCAGGTTCATAAATCCACTGTTGAGCTTAACCCCATTGCAAATAAAATCCGCACTCCATTTCTTCGTGGGATCCGAAACGTCTATACATTGTACTTTGGAATGATCGGAGGAAATGAATTCAAACGAACCGATAGACATGCTTTCCGAGGCGTCCACATAAGTGCTGGCCACCATAAGCTTATCATTGCCTGCCCATTCAATATCCTTGATCATCTCTTCCATAAGCTCTGATATCTCTAATTCCCTTGAAGAAATATCTATAATACCATAAGCATAGTTGTTCCAACCACATATACCCCTAAACGCTATCTTCTTTCCATCCGGTGACAGCTTACTCTCAACGATACTCAGACTCTCATATCCTTCCTTTTCAGGAACTGCGAACTCGCTTAATAGATTGCCGGATTCAGAATCCAACTGCAGATAATTTTGATGATATGTACCAATATAGAAAGAATTCTCCAAAAGCGTGAGTCCCTTTTTATCGTTAAAGAAATCATCTTCCATAGAATAATTCCACTTCTCTTCTCTTGATGTAAGATCGTAACAAACCATCTTATGATCCGTCCAAATGATCAAACTATTGTCATTCACAAATTCTATACCCCGGACCACATCTTCCATATTATCAAGGTACAGTATTCTATCATGCCCCTCGGTATTCCAGACACCCACCACGCTTCCGGTGTCAAGAATTGCTATTGTGCTGCCATCTTCGGAAACGGTAAAATCAGATATGACATTAGGCATCTGATAATTCCATGCCGCATGGATATTTGTACCGTTATTCCCCTCGTAAGCAAGTGTTGCCTCCGTTAGTGCCCGGATCGCCTCTGCGGTAATCGGCCTGTCATCGGAATCATCCTTCGGAAGTGCTTCCAATGCAAGCTGCAATGCCGTGATCCGTTGTTCTTTTTCCAGAAAAATACCGGATTCGTTTGCCAGATATTTCGATTGGTTCCTAAGGGATTCCAGATAATTGTTCCGAATCTCATTTCTGCTGTATAACATATAACCGCTGAAGCCAAGCATGATTGCAACCACCAGGGAAAAACATGCTGTAAGCTGCTTCATCCTGTACTGTCTGTGACGATTCATCAACTCATCATAACCACAACCGATCAGCCCGCAGGCCAGGCGCGGCAGTTCTGTCTTATTGGCTTTACCCAGAGATGTCCTGTAATCACAAGACAAAGGCTCTATGGGAACTCTGACGCTTTGCTCTTTTCCATTCTCATCTGCTTCAACACGATCCTCATATAGAAGAATCTCGGGGATCACATCATAAGGTTCGCCATTGACCAGAACCGTAAAAATATCTTTCTTTGAGTGATTTTTAAGAAAGTATTCTATCTCTCTGGGCACCCACTCGGATTGTTTCGTATTTGTAGAACATATTACAATCAGATAATCTGAATTCTCCAATGCTTTTGCGATTGTATCACTAAGGTCACTTGTAATGGGAAGTTCATCCTTATCACGAAAGATTCTGTTGATTTTTTTCATTCCGGTATTCTTGCGAATCTTCCCCGGGATATGAAAGTGTTCCAGTCCTTTTTGCACCGCTTCCGCAACCTTATTATCTTCCGGTGCATGTTTATATGAAATAAACGCATTATAATGCTCAATCATCAATTTATCTCCTTGTAGAGCTGACTAAAAAGATGTCCGCTTATTATATAGATATCATGTGGGTCATCCTCGCGTACCGCTATATAGTCTCCGGGGTTTCCCGCATAATACTTCTCCTCATCCCACATGGTAAAAAGCTTCACATATTCATCCAAAGGTTTGGCATATATCCTGACTTTACCGGTGCTTATGACGGACTTTGCATATTTTAAAACATTCTTCTTCTCTCCCGTAAACACATCTCTTATGCAGGGTGTATATTCAAACACTTTATCATAGGGTTCATCCACATATTTGTAACTGTTCTCAAGTTTCTCCCTCGTAATCGGATACACTTCTCCTTCAATGCCGATCATAAGATATTTATCTGCTTCCAGCCTCACATTAATATCACCTTCAAGCGTTCTTATCTCAACCATTGTATGAAGGGGAAAGACATCCGTAAGCTCAATACAGCCAAGCTTCTGTGGCTGTTTCTCATACACTTTCATATTGGACATATCCATTATAGTATCCCTTGCATAAATGATCTTGTACATGGCAAAATATTGGTTAATGCGCTTGGTAAACTCTTTCTTCGCAAGTTCTTCTAAACACGGTGTTTCATCACCCGAAATCTTCAACAGCTTTTCAGGTCTGACGGTTCCTCCTGCCTTAGTAATATGGCCACCGCCGCCACCGATTCCGTCTGCAATAAAAGCTGCCAGTTCATTTGCATGAACTTCTTTTGTACAGCTTCTGACCGAAAACTTTATTTCTTGCGGACTCACATAATAAGCAAAGCAGATATCAACGCCAACCGTATCCATGGAAAAATCACTTATCACACCAAGAATATTCGGGTCACATTGTTCTGCCTTGATCATAATATACTTGTTATTTCCGTGATACTCATAATCAAAGATTGCTCTACCGGTCAGTCTCAATTCATCGAGAGAAATGTTAGAATTACTCATCTCTATAATGATACTTTTGTTAATGAAAAGTGAATCTCTCATATCCCTGTCAAGAGGATGGGCCACTTCCGAAAGCTTATTCGTGTCTGTATATAATCCGTAATATAGGGCTGTGGAAAGAAGCATATCCTCATCAACCGTCATTCCTTCCTCGCGAATCATATCCCATACAACAGTTGCGCAACATCCCATGTGACTACGTACCTCCGAGAGCCCGGGCAAATCTACCGTACTTTGATGATGGTCAATGACTGCCACATTCATGGCTTCGGTTCGGGTAACATTTCGCTCACCATACTGGCAATCCACAGTTATCAAAAGTTCCGGGATCTCATGAAATTCCGGCTCATAGCTTACCGGAACAGCCAGCTTCTCCAGCATAATAAGAAGATTACTTTTACTTATTTTATTGCGTCCTCTATAAATAAAATGAGGACTTTTGCCCATCTTCGTCAAATACCAATAAACTGCATATCCCGAAGCCAGTGCATCCGCATCGGGATTATCGTGGCATTGGATCACTATATCATTATACTTTGTAAGCTCATTTAGATGCATTTTCTTTTCCACCTTTTCTCTATCGTTTCCTCAGGACCGACCATCGAAGAACCCGCTATATATTTTACCATATCTATAAGAACAAGCAATAAAAAAGTATCTGCTTGCGGAATTGTACAAGCTACACGATCCAAATGCAGATTATCAATAGTTTCGCAATTGCCTATTATATAGATCGATCAGAATATCTTCTTGAAAATTCTGCCAACATATTTATTTCCAAGTAAGGCTAGGATGACGCAGTCAATCACCACGGCTAACAGAAGGTTTTCAAACTGCGAATAAAGGAATATGTTGTATTTGGAAAATAATCTTTGGATAAAACCATGCAACAAAAAAATCGATAATGTGTTCTGCCCAATAGTGGTCAGAAAACAGAATTTCCTATTTGGAACAACGAGAAAAAGAAAAAGTATCCAGGACAATGCGCACAATTCAATAAGCATCCTCATTGCAGCGGTACTCTTTGCCGCTGCATAACTGTATGATCCAAATAAAGCTATCGTCGGTACATCTAACTTAATGATAAAGTAACTGCCGACTGCAATGATCGCCGCGGAAAGTACGATTAAGAATACTATATTGGGGTTTACCGAATCCTGATTTTTTTTATTAAATATATTTGACCTATAATAGCCCATTACAAAAAACGGGAAAAACACCACCGTTCGGGATAGCGACAAATAGTATCCCACCGTATTGTCCAGCCCCACTAAAATGGAGAGCAAAAAGGATATGGCAATTACGACAATAGCTCTGGTTTTATTATCAGTTGTTATTACAGGCAATAATAGATAAAAGAAAATTGTTGCAAGAAGATACCAGAGCAGCCAATATGGGGTTGTAAACTGAATTTCCAAAATCTTGTCCGGATCGGGCAGCACATAATAATCAAAAACAAGATAGAATGTCTGGAATACCAGATATGGCATGACCAAATGTCGCAATATTTTTGAAGGGTTATATTT
>CAJOPP010000023.1 GCA_905236365.1 uncultured Lachnospiraceae bacterium | reverse complement strand
TGCACAGGCCGGCATGGGTAATATGGAAGCAGGTAATACATATGAGATGTATGGTGTTGCTGCAGGTGTAATCGGTGGCGTGTCTCCAAATGGAGGTACCGGACTGCTTCTTGGAACTTTTATGGGTGCTGCGGTATGGCAGACGCTTGAGAATGGCTTAAATATGATAGGTGTGCAGGTCGGCATTCAGAGACTTGTAATTGGTGTTATCGTAGTAGCTGCTGTTCTTATGGATGTTATATCCAGAAGCGGCAAGTTATCCAGAAAGAAATCATAAACTACCGCATATATGCGGTCAAAATAAAGGAGGAATAAGATGAAAAGAAAGTTATTATCATTGTTATGTTGTGTGGCGATGATGGCAGCATCTGTAACAGGTTGTGGGAAAGCTGAAACAACATCAACGGAAACAACAGAAAATTCAAGTACCGAAAGTTCAAGTTCAACAAGTACAGAAACGAAAATTGCGTTAATCACAATGGACTCTATTGATCAGCACTGGGTTACTTTAAATGATGGTGCTCAGAAAGCTGCAAGTGAACTTGGTGTTACTGTATCTTTCATGTCACCAAACACGAAGGATGATGCACAGCAGATTGAGTGCGTTAACAATGCAGTAGCCGGTGGTTACAATGCGATCATGGTAGCAGCAAACGGACCGGACGCTATTTCTTCTGCATTAAATGAAGCAGTTGCAGCAGGCGTAAAAATTGTTTATGTTGATTCACCTGCAAACGTGGAAGCAGAAGCAACATTCTCTACAGACAACAAAGCAGCAGGAAAAACTGCCGGTGAAGAGATGATTAAGAAATTAGAAGCAGACGGAATCACTTCCGGTGACGTCGGTATCATCAATGTAAACGCCGCAACAGATTCCTGTGTAATGCGTGAAGAAGGATTTCGTTCCGCGTTTGAGGGGAAAGGCTATACCCTTTTAGAAACACAGTACGGTGAAGGCGATGCAGCTAAATCTCAGAGTATTGCAGAGAACTACATCACTCAGGGCGTTGTTGGTATCTTTGGATGTAACGAAGGATCTACAACCGGTGCAGGAAATGCAATTAAGGCATCCGGCAATGCAAGCATCGTTGGTGTTGGATTTGATAAATCGGATGCAATCCTTAACTTAATTACAGATGGATTCCTGCTTTGCACAATGGCACAGAATCCGGATATAATGGGATATGAAGGTGTTAAAGCGGCAGTGCAGGCAATTAATGGTGAATCTTTAGGTGGAAAGGTAGTAGATACCGGTGTTTCTGTAATTGATGCAGCAGCAGTTGGCGGTTCCTCAGAAAGTGATGGAGCCGAAGTAACAGCCAGCCAGGAATGGAAAATTGCTTTGATTACAATGGATTCCATTGATCAGCATTGGGTTACTTTAAATGACGGTGCACAGAAGGCAGCATCTGAACTTGGCGTTGATGTAACTTTTATGGCACCAAACACGAAGGATGATGCACAGCAGATTGAATGTGTTAACAATGCGGTAGCAAGCGGATGCAATGCAATTATGGTAGCAGCAAATGGACCGGATGCTATTTCATCAGCTCTTGAAGAAGCAGTAGCTGCAGGTGTAAAAGTAGTTTATGTTGACTCACCTGCAAACGTAGAAGCAGAAGCAACCTTCTCTACAGACAACAAAGCAGCAGGAAAAACTGCCGGTGAAGAGATGATTAAGAAATTAGAAGCAGATGGAATTACTTCAGGAGATATTGGTATTATCAATGTAAATGCAGCAACAGATTCCTGTGTAATGCGTGAAGAAGGATTTCGTTCCGCATTTGAAGGGAAAGACTATACCCTTTTAGAAACGCAGTACGGTGAAGGCGATGCAGCCAAATCTCAAAGCATTGCAGAGAACTATATTACCCAGGGCGTTGTTGGTATCTTTGGATGTAACGAAGGTTCCACAACCGGTGCAGGAAATGCGATTAAAGCATCCGGCAATGCAAGCATCGTTGGTGTTGGATTTGATAAATCAGATGCAATCCTTAATCTGATTGAAGATGGATATCTACTTTGCACAATGGCACAGAATCCGGATGTAATGGGATATGAAGGTGTTAAAGCTTGTGTAAGTGCATTGGAAGGCAATTCTCTTGGCGGTGCCGTTGAGGATACCGGAGTTTCCGTTATTAATAAATAATAGTGTTTATTGGAAAAATAAATGGAATGTTCAACCTTGTTGAACAGATACAAATAAATATTGTATTAAAAAACGATAACCGCCGGATCTGATAAGATCCAGCGGTTTCTATTATGTGAAAATTATGTTATAATAGGTAACTGTTCAGGTAGCATCTCGCATGAACTGTGAGATGCATACAAAATGTATATAAGGTGAGAAATCGGAATTGTGTAATGAATATCCGGATAGGAAGAAATAGGAGTAGTTTAATATGCTAAAGGTGATGATTGCAGATGATGAAGTAAGGATATGTAAACTAATTCATGCGTTGGTAGATTGGGAAAGCTTATCAATGGAAGTGGTTGCGATGGCACATAATGGTCTGGAGGTTTTGGAATTAGTAAAAAAGTATTCGACGGATATATTGATTACGGATATCCGTATGCCCGGGATGAGCGGACTTGATGTAATAAAGACGTTGAAGAAAGAAAAACCCGAGATGGAAATTATCATCATTAGTGGCTATGCTCACTTTGAGTATGCCAAGGCTGCAATTAGTTATGGGGTTGGGAATTACCTTTTAAAACCAATCAATCAAACCGAATTGATCAGTACATTGGAAAAGGTTCGGGATGGGATTCTGAATAAAAGAGCCATAGAGGAGAACACGAATCAATTAATCCAAAAAAATGAAAAGGATATCAAGAGAATTCAAAGATTATTAATTGATTATCTGCTAGAACAAAAATGCAAAAATATGAATCTGGAGGAATTGAACGAAGAATATCACTTACATATGCATCCGGGATGTTTTCAAGCATTTTGGCTGAAAATGGATGGAATAACAAAAGACATAACACCGAATGGAATGGGAATTGTGATGGGGAAAGCTGAACAGCTGCTGGAAAAGTCGCTGGAACCTATATGTGTGGAAATGGTTATAACCCACAAAAGCACGTCCTGCATAGGAATTATCAATTATGATGCAGATAAGCAGGGAGAGGTAAAACAGATTCTGAAAAAGTGTCTTGCTCAATTAGAATATGAGAAAACACTATATGGAGATGTAACATTCACCATGGCAATAAGTGCCCGGACAAATAATACGGATAATCTTGTCAATATTCTGAATGAAGTGGAATTGATCATAAAAGAACGTATATTCAGAGGCACTGGTAAAATATTAGAAAAAATTGTTGTTGAAAAAAAGGTTCATGATCAAAATATACTTGAAATATATCTTAGAATGATTACGCAGGCTATTGAATTCAGAAGTCTGGAAGAAAGCGAAAGAACAATACAGGTTATGTCGGAAGAAATCAAAAAGTCAAAAGATATGTATGGCTACGAAATTCTGGATATTGTTCATTCCTGTGGAAATTTATTTTTGAGCCAGATTAATGTTGAAAACCGGCAGGAGTGCCTGACACAATTTGATGAAAAATGTGAGCAATGCCGTGACGTGGAAGAATTGCTTAACGTGTTAAAAAAATTACAAAATGATCATATTCTCCGTTTGCGAAAACAATATGAAGAAGATGTGAATCGTCCTATAAGACAGGCAAAGCAATATATCCAGAATCATTATTCCGAGCCGATTTCATTAGAAACCGTAAGTGAGATTGTTGGATTAAGTCCGGCGTACTTCAGCACACTTTTTAAAAAATATGAGAAAGAGGGGTTTGCAAAATATCTTATGAATGTTCGAATTGAACAGGCCAAAATTATTTTGCGGGAAAGTAATATGTCAATCTCCGAGGTATGTAAAAAAGTGGGATATAATGATTTGAAACACTTTAACCATACTTTTGAAAAAATGGCAGGAGTAAAACCGGCAACGTACAGGAAATTATATGGATAGAGGATAATTAATGTGAAGAAGCATGAAAATTTCAGATATATTTCAAAACGGATATCATTTATAAGAAACATTTTCCAATGTATTTGTTGTGCTGTTCTAATATTTGAGTTGATATTATTTTTGAATGGAAACGGTTCAATATGGAGTGTTATTTTTCTTCTGATCCTGCTTTTGGGGTTCCATGTTGTCTGGTGGATATGGATCGTACAGCCATTTAAATGGTGTGAGGCATTGACTGAACGAATATTGAATGGATATGTGATGAAAGATAGTTCAGAGAATGATTATTTATATTTATCCCCCATGAATCAGCAGCAGACTCAAAAAATGATTGGTGTATTAAACGGACCGCAGGTAGTAGATTTGAACAAGCGGCAGGCACAATATTTGGCATTGCAGAATCAAATCAATCCGCATTTCCTGTACAACACTTTGGAAAGTATTCGTGGTGAGGCTTTGATTGCAGGAATGGACAGCGTGGCGGATATGACGGAAGCTTTGGCCAAATTTTTCAGGTATACGATTACCAAAGTAGAGAATCTGGTTTCTGTGCAGGAGGAGCTTGATAATTGTGAAACTTACTTTTTGATTCAGAAATATCGTTTCGGAGACCGGATAGAGCTGCATGTTGAGTGCGATGCAGATGATTGGGATGATATTATGAACTGTAAGATTCCCAAACTGACACTTCAGCCTATTTTGGAAAACAGTATTATTCACGGAACAGAGTTAAAAGTTGGCAGGAGTAATTTGATTATTGCTTTTGAACGTACGAAGGAGCGTCTTATTATCCGGATTTCGGATGATGGAATTGGAATGGATGAGGAAAAATTGGCTCAGTTAAACGGCAGACTTCGAAGTGAGAGTAGTTCAATGGATTATAAACAACAAAATGAAAAGGGTGGAATAGCACTTGTAAATGTTAATAATCGTATTCATTTAATTTTTGGTGAAGAGTATGGAATGCATATATATTCGATTCCGGATAAGGGAACCGATGTTGAAATTTCGGTTCCTTTGTTGACGAACGAAGAGAGTATCAGAAATAGAGGGATGCTATAATGAAAAATGAGATATTACGGATGGAGAGAGTCACCTTCGTGGAAAAAGGAGTTACCAAACTTGAGGATTTTAACCTGCAGGTATATGAAGGGGAAATTTTGGGATTTATTCCGGTCAATTCACATGGTCTTGAAGAACTGTTCACTCTTTTTCAGACAAATATGCCTCTGTACGATGGTTATGTGTATTATGGCGGAGAAATGGTTAATTCATGGAGAGGACCGATCCGCGGTCAGAACCGGATTTGTGTCATCCGTGCCCGTAGCTGTCTGGTAGAGGGAATGACAGTGGCGGAGAATATTTTTGTGCTACGACAGGGATTTCGACAGGAAATCATTCCGTCAGACATGCTTAGAAGACAGCTGGCACCGTTTATTAAGGATATCGGAATTGAAATTGAGGCAGATACATATGTGGAAAAACTATCTACCTTTGAGAGGGTCGTTGTTGAAATATTGCGTGCTGTTGTTATGGGGCAGCATTTAATTATTCTGGAAGAAATCAGTACGTTAATCAGTGAAACCAAACTCAAAAAATTATACGAGATTATTCGGTATTATGCATCTCAGGGATTTAGTTTTATCTATATCAATTTGCATTTTGAGGAATTACAACAGATTTGCGACAGAGTGGTATTGTTTACAAATGGCCGTATTCAGAAAGTCATTTCAAAATCAGAGATGTATAATGGTATATTGGATAAATACACAGAACAGTATCGGTATATGGTAATGCATCATTGGGAAGAAAAAGAAAGAGAAGAGAAAAGCACAGAAGAGATCATCAGATTAGAAAATATAGTATACGGTGCAATGGAAAAGCCGTTGAGTTTGACGATTTATAAAGGGGAATGTATTGTATTACAGTGTCTGGACAGTATGTCTTATAACAATATCAAAAGTGTTTTAATGAAAGATATTTCCATAGTGGAAGGCACTGTATGGGTAGATCAAAAAAGAGGAAAAGCATTGTACAAAGACATAGTAGTTGTACAGGAAGAACCCACGACCAATATGCTTTTTCCGGAACTTAGTTATTTTGATAATCTCTGCATAGGACTTGCCAATAGAGTTCCAGGTGTGTGCTACAGTCGGAAAATAAAAGCGAGCATTAAACAGGAATACAGGGAATACATAAAAGAAGAATTATATCTGAAACAAATAGATGAATTATCGGAGAAGCAAAAGTATCAATTGGTTTATATGCGAATCCTGTTGCAAAAACCGAAAGTTGTATTTTGTTTTCAACCTTTTAAGGGGGCAGACCTTGAACATAGAATGTATATATGGGAACAGTTAGAGATACTGCTTCGTCACGGTATTGCAGTGATTATTGTATCTGTAAACCTGGCGGACTCCCTGTCAATCGCACAACGTCTGTTTAGAATCAGTGTAAAAGGTGTAGAAGAGATTGCAAAGGACAAATTTCACAATATAGCATGTGCACCATGGAAAGACATTTAGTATATCTCAGACAGAGATGCCCCCCGCCTCTAAGCAAAGCGTAGGCGGGGGCAGGAAACTTGTCTCAGGCGGGG